>CAZUVG010000084.1:0-9343 GCA_964623765.1 uncultured Roseicyclus sp. | reverse complement strand
GTCAACTGCTCTACCGCTGAGCTACGCCGGAACTGGAGGGGATTTAGCAAGCGTCCCGCATGCTGTCCAGAGGGCCGGACGGAAAAAGCCGGCGCCGGGTCAGAGCCGCGAAAAGACGGCATTCTCATGGATCGCACCCCGGGTCTCGACGAGGTTTCTCGCCGCAAGATCAATGAGATGCGCGAAGACGTTGCGGCGCGCCGCAGGCAGAAGGGCAGGGTCTGTCTCACGGTAGACCTCAGCGGCGATGTTCCCGGCCGACGCCGGTCCACGGACCGCGAGGTGCCGGAGGATCGCTTCCTCGCGCGCCCGCCTGTGCGCGGCAAGTTCGGCGATACGGGCCCCGGGGTCGGTGATCGAGGGGCCGTGGCCGGGGTGAAACACGCGGTCGTCCCGGGCCGCGAGGCGGGCGAGCGTGTCGAGATAGGCCGTCATGTCGCCGTCGGGCGGCGAGACCACCGTCGTCGCCCAGCCCATCACCGTGTCGCCCGGAAAGAGCGCCCCGCGCCACGCAAAGGCCATGTGGTTGGCCATGTGACCGGGCGTGGCGATTGCCTCGATGCGGCCCCAGCCGCCCGCGATCGCCGTGCCGTCCGAGATCCGGGCATCCGGAGCGAATTCGGTATCCACCCCCTCGCCACCCCCGAGATCGCCCGCGTCGGCGAGCGTCTGCATCACGGGACTTCGACCCCAGTCCGAAGGGCCGGCAGCCAGAACCGGTGCGCCGGTGGCCTCGGACAGGGGCCGGGCCAGTGGAGAATGGTCGAGGTGGGAATGGGTCACCAGGATCGTGCCGACACGCTCGCCTGGCCCTAGCGCGGCGAGGATCGCGGCGAGATGCCCCGGGATCGCGGGCCCGGGGTCGATCACCGCCACCTCGCCGCGGCCGAGGATGAAGGTGTTCGTGCCGCGATGAGTGAGGGGTGAGGGGTTTGGCGCCACGAGGCGGCGCAGGTCCGGGCCGATCTCGTCCGCCGCCGCCGCCATGCCGGGCCTTTCCATCGTGTCGTCCCCCCGATTAGATGCCGACATGAACCCGTTCGCCTGGCTGAAGCGCCTCGCGCCCCGCGGCATCTACGCCCGCGCCGCGCTGATCCTGATCCTGCCGGTCCTCGCCGTGCAGCTTGTCGTCTCCTCGGTCTTCATTCAACGCCATTACGAGAACGTCACAGCGCAGATGGCGCTGGCGCTGAGCTATGACCTGAACCTGATCCTCGACCGCTACGAGGAGGCCGGTGCCGAGGCGGGCATGGCGACGGCCCGTGCGCTGTCGGTACAGGTGGACATGGATACGCGTGGGCTTGCCGGGGACCGGCGCGTCTTCTACGACCTTTCGGGCGCGGTGATGACGGAGGTCTTCCGCAGGCGGCTGCCCGGTCTGCTGGCGGTGGACCTGACCGAACGGCACAACCGCGTGGTCGTCGCCATCGGTCCATCGGGCGACCGCCCGGCCATGGACTTCGTGCTGGACCGCGACCGCGTCGCGCCCTCCAACCCGCACCAGCTTCTGGTCATCATGGTCTCCACCGGCATCCTGATGACCGGGCTTGCCTATCTCTTCCTGCGCAATCAGCTCAGGCCGATCCGGCGTCTCGCAGCCGCGGCCGAAGCCTTCGGCATGGGGCGGAACGTGACCTACCGGCCCGCGGGTGCCGACGAGGTGCGCAGCGCCGGGCGCGCCTTCCTGGAAATGCGCGGCCGCATCGAAGGCCAGATCGAACAGCGCACCATGATGCTCTCGGGCGTCAGCCACGACCTGCGCACGCCGCTCACGCGGATGCGGCTGGGGCTGTCGATGCTGGACGGCGAAGACGTTGCCGACCTGCAGCGCGATGTTGACGAGATGGAACGACTCCTCGACACTTTCCTCGACTTCGCCCGCGGCGAGGCTCTGGACGATCCCGACGAGAGCGATCCCGCGGCTCTCGCCCGGTCGGTGGTGGAGACCGCGCGACGGGGCGGTGGCGACATCGTCTTCGAGGGCCCCGAAACCGCGGTGGCGGTGCAGATGCGCCCGATGGCCGTGCAGCGGGCGCTGACCAACCTCGTTGTCAACGCCCTGCGCTATGGCCGGCGCGCGCGTGTGTCGGTGACGCTGCTCGACAGTGCGCTGCGCTTCTCCGTGGAGGACGACGGGCCCGGCATCCCGCCGGAGAGCCGAGCAGACGCGGTCCTGCCGTTCATCCGGCTCGACAGCGCGCGCAACCAGGATCGCGGCAGCGGCGTTGGCCTCGGCCTGGCCATCGCGAGCGACATCGCCAAGCGCCACGGCGGAACGCTGCGCCTCGGTGAGAGCGCGGGCCTCGGGGGGCTGCGCGTGGACCTCGTGCTGCCGCGGTGATCGGGGCTGCACGTTTCAGGTGCGTGCCCGGTCGATCCTGAGCGCCTTGCGCAGCACGAAGGCGAGGACGAGAGGCCATGCGATCCAGTTCAGGATCAGCGCGTAGAGGCCCACGTCCTCGGGCGACAGGCCCAGCGTGGCGCGCCAGGCCGGCACGCCGGAAAGTGTGGCGACGTCCCAGAGGGCCTCTCCCTCCTCGCGGAGGTCCCATTCGTCGCGCGTGTCGAGCGCAAGCATGGGCAGATGGTAGCGGAAGGACACCGATACCGCCGCGGCGAGCGTCCAGTCCTCTTCGGGCGGCACGGCACCACGCTCGGGAGCCCGGGAGCCCGGGGCTGTCTCGGTTGCGAGCACGGCAAGCGAGGGCTCGAAATTTTCCCGCGCCGCGTAGAACGGCAGGAGCGCGAACCAAAGGGCGAGGATGAACAGGATGAGCCGGCCCGGCTTGGTGCCGTACCCGAGAAAGAACCAGAAGAAGAAGCGCAGCAGCGCGAAGAGGATGCTAATCGCGAGGTCCCGCGCTCCACGAAGCAGTCCGACGACGCCGCGCCCCGCACGGCGCAGCAGTCCCGGGCGGTCGCCCGAGGGCCGCCCGCGCGGATCGGGATGTGTCGATGACAGGAGGGCCAGGAGGCCGCGATTGCGATCGCCGAGGGAGGTCATGTCGGCCTGGAGGACCATCCGTCTGTAGACCCTGTCGGCATCGGCGTCGTGGCCCCGGTCGCGCAGCGCCGTCTCGATCAGCAGGTGCGTGGAACGGCGGAACGGGCGTTCGGCCTGCAGCAGGTAGTCGAACGCGTCGTAGCGGTCGATCCTGAGCGAGCGCATCTCCTCCTCGTGGATGTCCCACTGGGCGACGGAGACGTTGCGGAAGTCGATCGGCCGCGGCACGCGCATCCGGCGCCCGTCGCAGACCTTGCGGGCGAGGTGGAACTTGTCGATCGTCGCGTTGGCCAGAACGATGCCGACCTTCTCGACATCCTCAGAGGGATCGGCCTCGAAGGATCTCGCCGAGATCGCGATCTCGCCCATGGTCGCGCCCGCGAGGTTCAGCGCGTTGGGTATCCGCGCTGCACTGCCCTGGCAGTCGCGGAACCGCGACAGGCCGGATTCGTCCGTCGCGGGTCCGCCCCAGGCCTCCGGCCTCACGCGGTAGAGTTCCAGCGTCGATGTCACCTTGCAGCCCTGCGCGATCACGAAACCCTGCGGCGGCTCGTGGCGCATCTGCGGATCGTGCAGCCCGGGATCGGGGGCGCCGGGCTCGGACAGGATCAGGCCGGTGATGTCTATGTCGTTGTGGCAGGTGACGTTGACCATCGACAGTGCCTGGGCACGCGTGGCGATGAAATCGTCGGGCGCGTCGTCGAGGGGCCTGACGCCGCCGCGCTCGAGGTCATGCGCGGCGCTCGCGACCGAGCGCATGGCGATGTCGCGCGTCACCTCGCTGTCGTCGAGCACGATGCGACCCGAGACCACGGCATTGGTGAGGTCCAGCTCGCCACCGACCGTGCAGCCGACGATCGAGATATCCCCCTCGATCACCGTTCTCAGGCTCTGCGGCTGGTAGGCGGAGTCGCTCTCGATCCGCTCCCGTGTCTTGTCCTGCCCGAGCTTCGACGCCTTCCACAGCAGCAGGTCCCCCGCGACGCTGGTCGCCTCGATCCTGAGGCCGCGCCAGGCGACCGCCGCCGCCCGGCCGGTGACGCAGATGCCCGAGAGATCGAGGTCGTTGGTGACCCGGACGCCCTGGATATCGAGCGCGCCGAAACTGCAGGGTATCGTCGACCGTCGATAATCGGTCGAGAAGCGGCCGATCTCGGCCGAGAAGATCTCCACGGCGCCGCTGACCGAGACCGCCTGCCAACTGCAGATCGCGATCGCGCAGGCGCCCATGTTCATCGATCCGCCGACGATCGGCGGCTCGCAATCGGGCGGCGAATCGCTGTCCGGCGCGTTCGGCGCGTCCGCGAAGGCTGGCTGGAAGAAGAAGACGCCCCGGACCTCGCTGGCCCAGAGGTTGATGTCGAAGAGCACGCGGCACCCGTTGAGGGCGAGGTTGCCCTCGATGGTCGAATTCGTGGCGTTGAGGCCACCCAGAAAGGCGGTTCCGTCCCGCGTGCTGCCGTCGTCGATCTGTGCCGCGATGCGCAGATCGCCGCCGATACGCGCTCCGGATAGCTCGAGAACGCTCTCGATCCTGGATGCGTCGAACACGGCGTTCCCGCCGATCCTCGCGCCGGTGGCATCCACGATTCCGAGGAGGTTTCCGGGTTCTCCCCGGTCCTGGACCGCGCAACGGGAAAGAACCAGGTCGTTCGCGACCTGAACGCCGCGCAAGTCGAGGGACCGCGTGTCCGGGAGATGCCTGCCGGTGGCGGACCCCTCGCCGCGGACCATGATCTCCGACAGGTCCAGCGAACCGTCCACCTCGGAATTCCGGAGGCTGAACGTCTTCGCGAACTGGCACCCGGTCAGGTCGAGCGACCTTTGGAAATGGCAGTCGGCGAAATCGACCTCGCCCCAGAAGGTGACGTTGAGCGCGCGGGCGACGGCCGAGACCTCGCGACCGTGAAGCGAGACGTTGCCGACGACGTCGCGCCCCGCGATCTCGGCCGTGCGCCCATTGACGAAAGCGTCGAGGAAGGTGTCCGCGTCGATGGGGCCGTCCGGGCTCGCGTCGCGCATCATCCACGGCTCCCGCGGCGGAACCCGTCGTTGTAGTCGTTGAACGTAGACAGCAGGAACCGGTCGGTCGAGCGCGCGGGCCCGGTGGACGTGCTCACATCTGCAAGGATCGGGTTGTCCTCGAACATCGCGATCCGCCCATCCGGCGACAGCCCGTAGACGGAGCGGAAGAAGCCGCCTCCGTAGACCACAAGCGCATCAAGGATGATTGCCTCGTTGGGCGTGCAGCCGATGTGCGCGAAATCGCTTTCGGGTCCGTCCCAGCCGTCCCAGACGCGCATCGGGCCCACGGCGCTGCGCGCGACGGCGTGGTCGTGGTCCCAGAAACCCCGCATCTCCGCATCTTCCCACGCCTCCACGATCCGGAAGGGGCCGCCTCCGCCGTGGACGTACTCGCAGAAGAGGCGCACGAAGGCGGGCGCGGTATCCCGGTTCAATTTGATCCTGCCGGCGGCGGCGAAGCTGGCGGAGAAGGCGTGGAACACGAGGCTCACGCCGTCGAAACCCGCGATGGGACGTAGCAGACGGCGCAACCGCTGCGCCTCCAGCCCGCGGCTGTGGTCTTCTTCGAGGTCGCCCTCGCCGGGCAGGACATCGGGGTTCTCGGCCCAGAGGAAGGCCGTCGTCCGGTTGCGGCCGCCGTGCCGCTCCGTCACCTCGACCACGTCCACGCCCGGGTAGACGACGCTCGGCCGGATGACGGCCGTCGGCGGGAAGTTCCCCCGCTGCGGCCCGGCGGATGGTTCCAGGGCCGTGGGGGGGAGGTTGAGGTCGAGCAGTTCACGGTTCACGTGCGAGACGAGTGCCTCCGCGCGATCTTCGAGACCGTCCTCCGGCGGCAGCAGCCTCCGCCAGCGTTCGCGCTCGCGGCGCGCGCGATAGGCCGTCTCGGCGGCCGCCGTGATCGCCTCGGCGTCGCCCTTCAGCCGCGGGTCGGGCGCTTGCGACTGCGGCGCCAGCACGCTCCTGTCTGCCAGCTGCTCGATGCGCCGGGTTGCAAGCGGAAGGGTTTCGCGGCGTCTCGGAACGCCGCGCCACCGCCCGTCGCCGATGGCGTATGGGGCGGGGGGATGGCACCTGGCGTCGAGTCGGACCCGCGGACGTGCATCGAGCATCGTGAAGCGGCCCGCCTGCTGGCGCACGACGACGAAGCGCAGGAGGGTGGAGGCCCCTGCGCCCGGTCCGATCGCGGGCACCTGCGCGTCGCGTTCATCCCCGAGTTGTGCGATAACCTCCGCCCGGGCGGGGCGCGCCAGGAAATCGCGGGCCTCGTCGGTCAGGCCGGAATCTTCGCCGACCTCCAGCCCGTCGAGCACCATCCTCAGGCGCATCTGCCCGGGTTGGGCCGTGGCCCACCAGACCAGCAGGCGCAGCTCGAGGTCATCGCCGGCGAAACGCCGGGCGGCGACGTTCGGATCGACCTGGGACCTCGGCGCGACAGGCAGGACCCGCCCCGTCGCGATCTCGTGCCAGGCATGCCCGATCCAGGTGTCCTCGTCCTCGTCCAGAACGCTGACCGTCCAGAGTTCCGCCGCCCGGTCGGGCGTCCGTTCTGCGACGACGCGCGCCGCGTCGAGGCGGCGCGATCGGTCGATGCCAAGCCCGAACGGCGTGCCGTCGAGATGCGCCATGAACCGCGCGTGAAGACCGGGGTCGCGCCCGCGCAGGTCGGCGAGCGTGAAGCCGGAAAACGCGCCCTCTGACCTGAACCTTTCCACTGACGACTTCCCCCAAGGGCCAAGGGCGTGCGCGGACCTGTCCTCAGGCTAGGCAGTCCGTCTGATATCGCAAGAGTTTTCCTCCCGATGCGGAAGGACAGGGCATGGGTCCGGGACAGTGGGCGAGGTGGCAGTGCAATGGTAGGCCCGGAGGGACTCGAACCCCCAACCAAAGCGTTATGAGCGCTCTGCTCTAACCAATTGAGCTACAGGCCCTTCCGGTTTCCGATTGGCAGACCGTCCTTCGCGCGTCAAGCGCCGTGCTTGCGGGCGGCGGACGCATCGCCTAACCCTCGGGAAGCCGTGGAAGGAATCCCGACATGCCGTCATTGCCCTATCTCGCCGTGCGCTATCTCGCCTGGCTGATCGGGCTGCGCATCCTGTTCGGCGTCCTCGTGCAGGTGGCGGGATTCCCGAACCTGCAGGCGACGGGCGTCATCCTCGCGGCGGCGCCGATGGCCGACATCGGCATGCAGGCTCACCGTCGGTCGACACGCCCGCTGAGCTTCCGGGAATGGAGCGGGATCTGGGCGCTTTGCCTGTCGCTGTTCGTGACGGCGCAAGTCATCCTTCCCGCGATGGTGCTCGCCCCGTTCCGGGCCGCCTTCTCCAACCCGCAGGCGCTTCTGGAGATCGCGACCCTCGTAGCCGCCACGGCGGCGATGATGGCCCTGTTTCTCTTCATCGGTCGCCGCACCGCCGGGGGGCGCCGCCGCGGCTGATCTCCGCGCCATGGCGCATGGACGTGCGGCCTGCCACCTGCTAACGCGGCGGCGGAATCCGGGGAGGGCTGTGCATGGCCGATGAAACGACGGGAAGGGCGGGGCTGACCTATGCCGGGGCCGGAGTCGATATCGCCGCCGGCAATGCGCTCGTCGATCGGATCAAGCCGGCCGCGGCGGCGACGGACCGCCCCGGCACGATGGCCGGGCTCGGAGGGTTCGGGGCGCTTTTCGACCTAAAGGCCGCGGGTTACTCCGACCCGATCCTCGTCGCCGCAACCGACGGCGTGGGCACGAAACTGCGGATCGCGATCGAGACGGCGCGCCTGGACACCGTGGGCATCGACCTCGTCGCGATGTGCGTGAACGATCTCGTCTGCCAGGGCGCGGAGCCGCTGTTCTTCCTCGACTACTTCGCCACTGGCCGGCTGGAGGTCGAGGCGGCGGCGCAGGTGATCGAGGGCATCGCCGAAGGCTGCCGACAGGCGGGCTGTGCGCTCATCGGCGGCGAGACGGCAGAGATGCCGGGGATGTATGCGGCAGGCGACTTCGACCTCGCGGGCTTTGCCGTGGGCGGGATGGAACGGGGCAGCGCGCTGCCCGCGGGCGTGGCGCCGGGCGATGTCCTGCTGGGCCTTGCCTCGGACGGCATCCATTCAAACGGATATTCGCTCGTGCGCAAGGTGGTGGAACGGTCGGGGCTTTCGCTGGACGGACCCGCGCCCTTCGTCGACGCGACGCTCGGGGCGGCGCTCATGGAACCGACGCGGATCTACGTCCGGCCCGCCCTCGCGGCGATCCGCGCGGGCGGGGTGCGGGGGCTTGCCCACATCACCGGCGGCGGTCTGACCGAGAACCTGCCGCGCGTCCTGCCGGAGGGGCTCGGGGCGCATGTCGACCTGTCGTCCTGGGCGCTGCCGCCGGTATTCGGCTGGCTGGCGCGGGAAGGCGGGCTGGAGCAAGCGGAGCTTCTCCGGACCTTCAATGCCGGAATCGGGCTGGTCGTCGTTGCCGCGGCGGACCGCGCGGATGGGCTGGCACGCACGCTCGCGGAGGAAGGAGAGACGATCGTCCGCCTCGGTACGGTCGAGCCGGGGCAGGGGGTCCGCTACTCCGGCAGCCTGGGATGACACGGGTCGGCATCCTGATTTCGGGGGGCGGCTCGAACATGGAGGCACTGGTCCGTTCCATGACGGGCGACCACCCGGCGCGGCCCGTCTTCGTCCTTTCGAACGTGCCCGGGGCGGGCGGGCTGCAGAAGGCGCGGGCCATGGGGCTGCCCGCGATCTCGGTCGATCACCGGCCGTTTGGCCGGGACCGCGCGGCCTTCGAGGCGGCGCTGTCGGGGGCCATCGCGCAACATGATCCGGACATCCTCTGCCTCGCCGGTTTCATGCGTGTCCTGACGGCGGGTTTCGTCGAAGGGTGGCAGGGCCGGATGCTCAACATCCACCCTTCGCTCCTGCCGAAGTATCGCGGCCTCGACACCCATGCACGCGCCATCGCCGCGGGCGACCGGGAGGCCGGCTGCACCGTGCACGAGGTCACGTCCGCGCTCGACGACGGCCCGATCCTCGGCCAGGCGCGCGTGCCGGTCCTGCCCGGCGACACGCCCGAGGCGCTCGCCGCGCGCGTGATTGCGGCCGAGCACATCCTCTATCCCGCCGTCCTGCGCCGCTTCGCCTCGGGCGACCGCCGGCCACTGCTCCTCGTGTCGGAAGGCGGTGCCCTTTCCATTCCCCGCCCTCTCGCCTAAACCGGCCGCAACGCGCAGAAACGAGCCGGGATCCCGCCCAAGTGCCAACCATCATCACCACCACGGACGCGCTGGCAGTCTTTTGCGACAAGGCAAACGCCGCGCCCTACGTCACCGTCGA
>CAZUVG010000083.1:0-9354 GCA_964623765.1 uncultured Roseicyclus sp. | reverse complement strand
CCCCGGCCTGCGCGGGCCATTCGATCAGGCGGCCGGTCTTGTTGCCCTGCAACTCAGTGATCTCCTCCAGCGTCAGCGCGCGGCCCGCCGTGCCGGCCGCGATGTCCTGCGCCTGGCCCAGAACCATGCCCTGCGCCCCTGCTGAACGCGCGAGAGTTGCGACGAGGTCCACGCGCTGGTCGGCGTCGCCCGCGGCGGGATCCGTCAGGCACTCGAAGGCGAAGGTCAGGAGGGCATCGCCCACCAGCACCGCCGTCCCCTCGTCCCACTTGCGGTGGACAGTGGGTCGTCCCCGGCGCAGATCGTCGTCGTCCATGCAGGGCAGGTCGTCGTGTACGAGGCTGTAGGCATGGACGCATTCCACGGCAGCGGCCGAATGGAGCGCCTGCCCCCGCGGCACGTCGAACAACCCCGCGATCTCCAGCGCGAGGAAGCCGCGCAGCCGTTTGCCGCCATCGGCGGCATAGCGCATCCCCTGCGCCACCGCGTCGTCACCGAGCGCACCGAGCCGGTCGGCGAGAAAACCGCCGATCTCCTCCTGCGCCGCGGCAAGCGCATCGTGGAACATGGGGTCAGAGCCCCTCAACCGGCTTCGTGCCGGTGGCCTGCCCGTTGGCGTCCAGGGTGATCTGCTCGACCTGCTCCTCTGCCTCCTTGAGCTTGGCCTCGCAGCGCGCCTTGAGCGCCGCGCCGCGCTTGTAGAGGGCGATGGAATCCTCCAGCGGCACGTCGCCCCGGTCGAGCTTCTGCACGACGCTCTCGAACTCGCGGATCGCTTCCTCGAAGCTCATCTCGCCGATCGGTTTCTCGTCGCTCATCCGCCCCGCTCCATCAGTTCGCCCACGTGCGCGGCGACCGACGCCGCCAGTGCAGGAAGATCATAGCCGCCTTCGAGTGTCGAGACCACGCGCCCCCCGCAATGCTCGTCGGCAAGGTCGCAAAGGCCGCGCGTCACCCAGGCGAAATCCGCCTCCGTCCAGTTCAGGTTCGCGAGCGGATCGTCACGGTGCGCGTCGAAACCCGCTGATATCAGGATCATCTCGGGTGCGAAGGCGCGCAGGAACGGGAACACCTGCGCCTCGTAGACCGCGCGCATCTCGGCCCCGCCGGTGCCGGGGTTGAGAGGGACGTTGCGGATGTTGCCGGATGCGCCGCGTTCGGTCGGCGCACCTGTGCCGGGATAAAGCGGCATCTGGTGGCTGGAGACGAACAGCGCCCGCGGCTCGTCCCAGAGGATGTCCTGGGTGCCGTTGCCGTGGTGGACGTCGAAATCCACGATCGCGACGCGGGCGCAGCCCCGCCGCTCCAGCGCGTGCTTGGCGGCGATGGCCACGTTGCCGAAGAGGCAGAAGCCCATGGCGCGCTCGCGTTCCGCGTGGTGGCCCGGCGGGCGCGTGGCGACGAAGGCGTTCGTTGCGTGCCCGTCGAGCACCGCATCCACGGCGGCGATGCAGCCGCCGACGCCGCGCAGGGCCGCGTCGAGGCTTCCGGGGCTCATCCAGGTGTCTGCATCGAGCGAAACCGTCCCGGAGGACGGCGCCGCCGCCTCGATGGCGTCGACGTAGGGCTCGGGATGGGCCTGCGTGATGTCTGCGCGCAGCGCGGGCTCGGCCGCCTGCCGCTTCAGCCCGTCGAAACGGGGATCGGCCAGCGCCTCGCTCACGGCCTTCAGCCGCGCGACCTGCTCGGGGTGCCCGGGCGGGGTCTCGTGGTCGAGACCGTGGGGGTTCTCGATGATGAGGGTCGTCATGTCTGCCCTTCGCCGCTCAGTCCGGGGTCAGCATGTAGCCCGCGCCACGGACGGTTTGAAGGTACCGCGGCTGCCGTGGGTCGAGTTCCAGCTTCCTCCTCAGGCGCGTGATCTGCACGTCGACGGCTCGCTCCTGCACCTGTTCGCCCTGCACGCCCCGGTCCCGGTTCAGGAGGCCCACGAGATCGGAACGGCTGAACGGCCTGTTGGGCTCGCCGGAGAAGATGCGCATGAGCGCGGCCTCCGTCGCGGTCAGCCGCACGCTCTCCGACCCGTGCCAGAGCTCGCCCCGTTCCACGTCGTAACGGATCGGACCGAGATACAGGACCTGGACGAACTGCGCCTCCTCGTCCTGCTTGGGTATCCGCCGCAGGATGGCATTGACCCTGAGCAGGAGTTCCCTCGGCTCGAAGGGCTTGGGCAGGTAGTCGTCCGCCCCGGCCTCGAGCCCCGTGATCCGGTCGTCCGCCTCGCCCTTGGCGGTCAGGAGCAGGATCGGCGTCGAGATCGTCTGCCGCAGGTCGCGCGTCAGGCTCAGCCCGTCCTCCCCCGGCATCATCACGTCCAGCACGATCAGGTCGAAGTCGAGCCCCGCAAGGAGTCGCCGCGCGTGCATCGCGTCGCGCGCCGCGGTTGCCATGAAGCCGTGGCGGACCAGGAATTTCTGGAGAAGGCCCCGGATCCGCTCGTCGTCGTCGACGATCAGGAGATGGGCGCCAATCTCGATCATGGTGCACCGTCCCCGCCCTCGAGGAAGTGCCGCCGCATCTCGGGGTCCATCATCTGCTCCAGCACGGTGCGGAAGCCTGCCACGGCCTCCGGGCCGGCATTGCGGAAGGCCGCGCGCATCCGGCCGCGCTGTGCCTCCGAGAGCTGCCGCTCCAGTTCCGCGCCGCGCTCGGTGAGGTAGAGGTGCCTCTCGCGCTTGTCGCGCATGCCGACGCGGCTTTCGACCAGCCCGTCCTCGACCAGCGTGCGCAGGACACGGTTGAGCGACTGCTTGGTGACGCCGAGGATCGACAGGAGGTTGTTCACCGTCGTGCCCGGCGAGCGGTTGATGAAGTGGATCGCCCTGTGATGCGCCCGCCCGTAGCCGTATTCCTGCAGGATCCTGTCGGGGTCGGCGGTGAAACCGCGGTAGGCGAAGAACATCGCCTCGATTCCCTTCCGCAGCTGCTCGTCGGTGAGGAACAGGAGGTTCTCGCTCCGCCCCATCACGGCGCCGGATGCGCGCTCGGCCATGGCTCACGTCCCTTCGTTGTCGTGCCGCTTCCGGACTTGTTCCGAGTTTATGTCAGCCTTGTTGACTTTCCAAGAATCAATTGTTACCGACGCCCAGGTTTTGCGCAACATTACGTCCGCACCGGCCATAAATCGCGCAACAAGTGAAAAGCGACCGCCAGATCTGGCGCAAGTTGAAGGGAAGGGAACGATGGCTGGGGCCTACGACGACCGCGACGGCTGGATCTGGATGGACGGCAAGCTCGTGCCGTGGCGCGAGGCCAATGTGCACATCCTGACCCACGCGATGCACTACGCCTCCTCGGTCTTCGAGGGTGAACGTGCGTATAACGGCAAGATCTTCGAGAGCCGACGCCATTCCGAGCGCCTGCTCGCCTCGGGCCGCATGCTGGACGTGGACATCCCTTGGACGGTCGACGAGATCGAGGCCGCGAAATACGAGGTGATGAAGGCGAACGGCCTGTCGGATGCCTATGTCCGCGCCGTCGCATGGCGCGGCTCGGGCGAGGACATGGGCGTCAGCTCCGCCAAGAACCCCGTCCGCCTCGCCGTGGCAGCCTGGGAATGGGGCAGCTATTACGGCGATGCCAAGACGCGCGGCGCGAAGCTCGACATCTCCAAGTGGAAGCGGCCCTCGCCCGACACGATCCCCGTCCACGCCAAGGCCGCCGGCCTCTACATGATCTGCACCATGTCCAAGCACGCCGCCGAGGCGAAGGGCTGTTCCGACGCGCTGTTCATGGACTACCGCGGCTACGTGGCCGAGGCGACGGGCGCCAACATCTTCTTCGTGAAGGATGGCGAGGTGCACACGCCCGAGGCCGACGTCTTCCTCAATGGCATCACGAGGCAGACCGTCATCGGGATGCTGGAGAAGCGGCAGGTGAAGGTCCAACAGCGCCACATCATGCCGGGGGAACTCGAAGGCTTCGAGCAGTGCTGGCTGACCGGCACCGCGGCCGAGGTCACGCCCGTGGGCCAGATCGGCGACTACACTTTCGAGGTCGGCGCCATGACCCGCGACATCGCGACGGACTACGAGGAACTCGTGCGGGCCTGATGGGACGGGTTGGCGGGAACGCTTGATTTCCGCCCGCATCGCGCCCACCATCCCCGGATGGTCATGCACTTCCAGCCCTCGGGCCCGAATGCCCGCGCCGAGGTCGTCGCCTTCGACCGGCGCGAACTCAACGTCATCCTCGGGCTCTACGGCCGGATGGTCGCGGCGGGCGAGTGGCGGGATTACGGCATATCGCATCTCTCGGACATCGCGGTCTTCTCCGTCTTCCGGCGCAGCGCCGAACAGCCCCTCTACCGGATCGAGAAGCGGCCGAGGCTTTCCCGGGCGCAGGGTCAGTATTCCGTCATCGGCATGGACGGCCGCATCCTGAAGCGCGGTCACGACCTGAAGACCGTGTTGCGCGTGCTGGAGCGCAAGCTGATCCGCGCCGTCGACTAGGCCTCAGCCGGGGCTCACGCGCTTGCGCCGCGTGATCGGACCGTATCCCTTTCCGGCGATCCGCGCGGCGGCGTCCTTCAATGGCTCGTAGGCGACGGACATGTGGTGGGCATTCGCGTGCAGGAGCATCTTCGCGTCCGACATGAAGCCCAAGTGCCCCTCCCAGAAGACGATGTCGCCGCGCCTGAGCGGCTCGGCCTCCGGCAGGTCCTCGCCGACCGCCTCCGCCTGCTGGTCGCTGTCGCGCGGGCAGGGCGTGCCGCAGGCCAGAAGCGCGAGCTGGATCAGGCCCGAGCAGTCGAGGCCCCAGCGGCTCGATCCGCCCCAGAGGTACGGTGTGCCGAGGAACAGGTCCGCGACGCCCACGGGGTCGTCGAAACGCGCGGCCACGGGCATCAGGTGCTGCTTGGGCACGTAATGGCCCGTCTGGATGCGGAAGAAGTCGCCGCGCTCGCCGTTCACGTGGACACCGCTGCCGAAGAAGAGCGCGATCTCGGCCTGCGCTTTCACCTCGGCCTTCGGGTAGAGATGCGTCGCGGGGGCGACGACCCAGTGCGTGGCCTCCGGCGCCTCGGTCAGCCCGGACGCGGCGACCCAGCCCACGTAGCCGTCACGCTCCGCCTGGCCGAAGGCGTGGCCCTCCCTCTCCTCCAGCACGAGGAAGCGCTCCCCGAAGAGGAGCTGGCTGGCGCGCGGGCCGTCGGGGTCGCGCGCGAGGTTCGCGATCGGCTGCTGGACCGTCTTCCACGTGCCTTCGACGAAACGCGCGGCGCCCACCTGCCCCTCGAGGGAGACATGGGCGACCCGTTCGTTCGCGGGCGTCGTCCGCGGGTCCTGCTTCATTCCGCCAAGATCCCGGGCAAAAGCTCGAACAGCGCGCGGGCGCCCTGACCGAGGCCGCCCTTGGGCCGGCCGGGCGCGTCGGAGGCGGACCAACCGTAGACGTCGAAATGCGCGTAGCGGCGCGCGGGCGCGGCGAAGCGGCGAAGAAACAGCGCGGCCGTGATCGCGCCGGCGAAGCCGCCCTTGGGGGCGTTGTCCAGATCGGCGATGCCCGGTTCGATGAGCTTCTCGTAAGGCGCGTGGAACGGAAGACGCCAGACCGGGTCGGCCACCGTCTGTGCCGCCCGGGGAAGCGCGCCGGCGAGCGCCTCGTCATCGGTGAAGAAGGGGGCGATGTCGGCACCCACGGCGACGCGCGCGGCCCCGGTAAGCGTCGCCATGGAGACGAGGAGGTCGGGATCCTCCTCCGCCGCGAGGCTGAGGGCATCGGCGAGCACCAGCCGACCCTCCGCGTCGGTGTTGTTGATCTCGACCGTCCTGCCGTTGCGGGCCCTCAGGATGTCCCCGGGCCGGAAGGACGCGCCGGCGACGGCATTCTCGACCGCGGGGA
This sequence comes from uncultured Roseicyclus sp., assembly GCA_964623765.1. Classification (GTDB taxonomy): domain Bacteria; phylum Pseudomonadota; class Alphaproteobacteria; order Rhodobacterales; family Rhodobacteraceae; genus Roseibacterium. The sequence continues at coordinate 3,510 of CAZUVG010000083.1, read as the reverse complement.
TCAGGACGCGAAGCCTCAGCTTCAGCCCCTCCGACATGATCATCTGCGCCAGCCCCAGCACCGTTGCCGCCCCGCCCATGTCCTTCTTCATCAGGCCCATCGAGGTGCCGGGCTTGAGGTTCAGCCCGCCGGTGTCGAAGCACACGCCCTTGCCCACGAGGGTCAGCGCGGGTCCCTCCGCCCCCCACGTCATGTCGATCAGCCGCGGCTCCTCGTCCGAGGCGCGGCCGACGGTGTGGATGAGCGGAAGATTCGCGTCGCGGAGGCTTTCGCCGTGGATCGCCGTCACCTTCGCGTCGAACATCGCGGCGAGATTGCGCACCGCGTGTTCAAGGTGACCTGGTCCCATGTCCTCGGCCGGGGTGTTGATCAGGTCGCGCGTCAGCGCCTCGGCCGCCGCGATCCGCTCGATCCGCGCAGCGTCGAGATGGCCGGGCGGGGCGAGGCGCGCGCGGGGCTGCGACTGCTCGCGGTAGCGGGAGAAGCGGTAGCGCGACAGGAGGTAGCCGAGCGCGATCTCATAGCCTTCCGCCCCCGCGGGCCAGTCCTCGATCCGGTAATGGGCCTCGGGCAGCCCGGCGATGGCGGCCCCGACGGCAAAGCGGGTGCGCGCGCGGTCCTCCGCCTTGCCGCGGCCGACCAGGATCGTCTCCGGTCGGCCGGAGGACCCGGGCAGGGCGCAGGTCTGGCCGAGCGCGCCGGTGAAGCCATGATGGCGCGCCCATTCCGCCTGTGCCGCGGGCAGGGCCGAGATCGCCGCGTCGCCCCCACCCTTCTCCACCAGGCGGATCGGGACGGTCTGCTCATCGGTTTCAGAGAAGGAGAGTGTCGGGTTCACGGGGACATCCATGCCGGGCCTGCGAAGTTTGCCGACAGCCTAACGGCCCGCCGCGCCGCCGCAAGTCCGATCGGCGGGATGGCGCCCTGCGCCGGGCAGACCGACCCGAGCGAAGCGGGAGGATCCGGTGAGACGGCAGGAATGCACCCCCGGTCAATGCCGGAGCACCGGGAAGTCCTGCGCGCCGAGGATTCGCCGCTGCCGCGGTCGTCGGACCGCGCCGGTGCGTTCCCGCCGGGCCCGATGGCACCTGTCCCCTGTCAGACCGAGAGGTCCTCCAGTTCCCAGACCGCGTGGATCGAGCGGTCCCCGACCCGTGCAAGCCGTGCCGAGGTCGCCGCCAAAGCCATCGCGTCGCCCACCTCGAGGCATTGGCGAACGTCGCCCGCCACCCGCGCGAGCGTCGCCATGCCGATCCGGTCGGCGTCGCGTCGGAGCGTCGTCAGCGCCGCCCGCAGGACCGCGCCGTCGCCGTCCGGCACGAGGCCGGGCAGCGCGTCAAGCGTGGTCGCGATCCGGTCCAGCGCCCGGACCACTTCCCGCTCGGCGCGGACCTCGCCGATCCGGCGGCAAAGGTCCTCCAGCCGTTCGGGATCGAAGCGCGCGGGTTCCGTGGGCCGCAGCGACGTGACGGGCCGACGCCCGCGGGGGACGCGCGTTTCTCGGACCATGTTGCACTCCACCTGGCGCCCCCACCAAGCGTTCCCGACAATGACGGGGGGACCTGAAGAAAGCGTTGACGCGTGCAAAGCTCTGGCGGCGGGCCGTCCCTGTCGGAGGAGCGGGGCCGACGCCGCGTCACGGCTGCCAGTCGAGCTCCATGTCCTCGGGCCAGGCGAGGTCCACGCGCATCTCGATCCGCACCTCCTCGCCGGGGGCGAGCGCGAGGTCCCACGCGGCGACGCCGCGCATGTCGTCCACGTCCCGCATGTCGGGTGCACGCGAGAAGCCGACCTCGAGATCGAGCGCCTCCTGCTCGGAGAACGGCACGGCGTAGAGCAGGCGCACCGTCTCCGCCTCGGCCGAGGTGTTCTCGATGCCGAATGCGATCAGGCGCGACTGGGCGTTCTCGCTCACGAATACGCCTTGTTGTCCCTCGTCGCGCGAGAGGTCGCGCCACTCGAGCAAGAGGTGGTCGAGCGGCCCGAAGGCCAGTTCGACCTCGCCGCCCGCGGGAATCATGCCAAGCGGCGCCTCCCCCACCAGATCGCCGTCGCGGAAGTAGCGCGCGGGTCCCGGCAGGATCGGCTCGCCGCTGCCGTTCTCGCCCATGGCCACGAGGAAGGCGGTCTCGTCCCGCCGGGGAACCGCGCGGTTCTCGAGCGCGACGTCGAGGTTGATGTCGTCGAAGGGCAGCGTGACGATTCCGGCCGGGCCGACGGTGACCGGCGCGGCGTAGTCGTAGACGACCGAAACGCCGTCCACGACCATGTCGGCGGCGCTGTCGGTCAGCGGCACGGGCGCGTCCGCGACACGTGATTCCGCCGCGATGTCCGGTGCGCCGGCAAAGTCCGCCTCGGGCGCCGGTTCAGCGATGCGAACCGGGTCCGGCACCAGCGAGGCGGGAACGCGGCGGCGGTTCGGGAGCGCGGTCGAGAAGCGGGTCGTCACGTCTCGGAATGTCGCATCTCCGCCCCAGGCGAAGCGGATCGAGCGGTCGAGGTCGAGCCGCCCTGCCTCGGTGTCGAGCCGAATATCGTAGGCGGGGGACCAGCGTGCCTGCGGCGAGAGGTAGGCGATGGCGATCTCGCCCGAGACCGCCGCGCCCGCCTCGACCTCCACGCGGATTCCTGCGACCACGGTCCCGAATGCGCCCATGTCTTCCAGCGCCCGGCGGGCGGTCTCGAGGTCCCGCTCCCGTTCCTCGACCCTCTCCACCTCCTCGCGCCGCGCCGCTTTGGCCGCCTGCAGTTCGGCGCCGACCCGGGCGGTCTCCGTGCCGAGCGTTCCGAGGATCTGCCGAAGCTCCTCGGGCGAGGCGGGCATCCGCGCGCCCTCCGGCCTGCCACCGGCGAGCGCCTCGAGATATTCCAGCTGGATCTCCACGGCCCCGATCGCCGCGTCCCGCCGCGCAAGCGCGTCGCGCGCCGACTCCAGCGCCTGCTCGGCGGCCTCGACGGCGGCGCGGGCCGCGGCCTCGGCCTCCGTGTCGAGCGCGCCCTCGGGGATCGCGATCCGCTCGACCGCCTGCGGCACGCCGAGCGCCACGCCCGCGGGACCCGTGATCGCGAGGGTCGCGGGGTCGCGGACGTCGCGGAGGGGGAGCAGGAGCGAATGGCTGCCCTCGGGCAGTTCCACCTGCCCGCGGCGCACGACCTCGGCGCCCTGCGCGAAGACGAGCGCCTCGGCGATGTCGGCGCGCAGGAGGATGTCGTCGGCCAGCGCAGGCAGCGGCAGGCACAGGGCGATGGAGGTGGCGGACAAGAGGCGGAGCATGGCGGACCTTTCGCGAATCGCTTCGCCGGAAGGTCCCCGGCCCTGCACGGCTATTCAATGACGGTCGCGGCCGGGGCGCGCGTCTCAGCCCTTCTTGAGCACGCGATTGCCGAGGGTTTCCGCGATCTGGACGGCGTTGAGCGCCGCGCCCTTGCGCAGGTTGTCGGACACGCACCACAGGTTCAGCCCGTTCTCGACGGTCGAATCCTGCCGGATACGGCTGACGAAGGTGGCGA
>CAZUVG010000082.1:0-9416 GCA_964623765.1 uncultured Roseicyclus sp. | reverse complement strand
CGCTGGGCTTTGCCACGGCGCGGGACATGGGCGAGGCGACGGGCGACGCCATCGCGGTCATCGGCGACGGTGCGATCAGCGCGGGCATGGCCTACGAGGCGCTGAACAACGCCGGCGACATGGGCCGCAGGCTCTTCGTCATCCTCAACGACAACGAGATGTCGATCGCGCCGCCCGTGGGTGCCATGTCGCGTTATCTCTCGGGGCTCGGCAAGGGAACGCCGCTCCATACGCTCAGGGACATTGCCGACGGCGTCGCCGCGCACCTGCCCGAGCCACTGCGCCACGGGGCGGAGCGGGCGCGCGAGCTCGTGACCGGGCACCCGAAATCCGCGACGCTCTTCGAGCACCTCGGCTTCACCTATCTCGGCCCGGTCGACGGGCACGACATGCGCCAGCTTCTGCACGTCCTGCGTGCCGCGAAGGCGCAGGCGACGGGACCCGTGCTGATCCATGCCGTGACCGTGAAGGGCAAGGGCTATGCCCCGGCCGAAGGGTCGGACGACTGTTACCACGGCGTGGCCAAGTTCGACGTTAGGACGGGCCAGCAGAAGAAGTCGCAGCCCAATGCCCCGAGCTACACGAGCGTCTTCGGAAAGACCCTGACACGCCTTGCAGAGACGGATCCGCGGATCGTGGGCGTCACCGCCGCGATGCCGGGCGGCACGGGTCTTAACATCCTGCAGAAGGCCATGCCGGGCCGTGTCTTCGACGTCGGGATCGCCGAGCAGCACGCGGTGACCTTCTGCGGCGGCCTTGCCGCGGGCGGACTGAAGCCCTTCTGCGCGATCTATTCGAGTTTCCTGCAACGGGGCTATGACCAGATCGTCCACGACGTGGCGCTGCAGAACCTGCCGGTCCGCTTCATGATCGACCGTGCGGGCCTTGTGGGCGCGGACGGTCCGACCCATGCCGGGGCGTTCGATATCGGCTATCTCGCGGCACTGCCCAACATGACCGTGATGGCCTGCGCCGATGAGGCGGAGCTTGTGCACATGATGGCCACGGCCGCCGCGCATGACGACGGGCCCATCGCGCTGCGTTATCCGCGCGGCGAGGGCGTGGGCGTCGAGATGCCGGAGGCGGGCGAGGTGCTGGAGATCGGCCGCGGCCGCGTGCTGCAGGAGGGCCGCGACATCGCGCTCCTGTCCTTCGGCGCGCACCTGGCCGAGGCGCAGGACGCCGCGCGGGAACTGAAGGCTAAGGGGCTGTCGGTCACGCTTGCCGACGCCCGCTTCGCCAAGCCGCTGGACACGGACCTCGTTGATCGCCTCGTGAACGGCCACCGCGCCCTCGTCACGGTGGAGCAGGGGGCGATGCTTGGCTTCGGCGGGATCGTCCTGCACCACCTTGCCGCGACCGGGCAGCTCGACGGGCGCTGCACTTTGCGCACGATGCATCTGCCCGACCGCTTCATCGACCAGGCAAGCCCGGCGGATATGTATGCCGACGCGGGTCTGACCGCGGCCGATATCGCCGTGGTGGCGCTCGATGCGATGGGTGTCGCGACCCTGCCGGAGAAGGCGCGCGCCTAGCCTGCGCCTTCGTGGACCACGATGAAGCCGGGTACGCCGCCCGTGCCGTAGATCTGCACGAGGACGTAGCGGCTCTGGCCGGACAGGACGAGGCCCGGGACGTATTCCGAGCCCGGTCCGACACGCCAGATCCGCGGGATCCGGGCGCGCATCTCGGGATCGGCGAAGACAGGATCCCACTGGTCGACCTCGTCCCGCTGCCCGAAACGATGGAAATTCGCGCGATCCTGCTGGAGGATCTGCCCGAAATCCGTGAGCCGCGCACCGCGGCTGTTGAAGAAATCCCGCTCGGTCAGATGCGCGGAATAGGAGGCGATGAGCTTCTGAGCCGCGGCGGCGCCCGGCAGGGCGACGGAAAGCATCGCGGCGAGCATGAGGAGCCGGAACATCTTCTTACCTCACGAACGGACCCTGAACTGAGGAGCCAGCATTGCACCGGGGGCCGCCGGTGTCACCGATTCTCAGGCCGGCATGGTTCCGAAGATGGCCGCGGCGTGGTCACGGAGATAGATGCGCAGCCATGGCGTGAAGCCCGCCGGACGCCGCCCGACCTCCTCGGCGAGGGTGTCGAGCGGGTGCCAGATCGTGTCCATCACCTCGTCGGGATCCGGGCGCGGCTCGGTCCCCGCCGGCACCTCGCCCACGAAGATGTCCACGACCTCGTGCTCGATCAGGCCGCCGCCCACGTCGGCGCGGTATTCCACCGTATCTTTGTAGTCGAGCGCGATGCCCGAAAGACCCAGCTCTTCCGCCAGCCGACGCGTGGCGCAATCCAGCGCGTCCTCGCCCCAGAAGGGATGCGTGCAGCAGGTGTTCGCCCAGAGGCCCGGCGTGTGGTACTTCCCCAGCGCCCGGCGCTGCAGGAGGACCTCGCCATCGCGCAGCAGGAAGACGGAGATCGCCTTGTGCCGGAGGCCGCGCAGGTGGGCCTCCAGCTTCTCGACGGGGCGGAGCTGCCCGTCGACCCAGGTGGGGATCTCGATCGTCATGTCCGCGTCGCCGGCACCAGTCCCGTCAGGTGAGCCATATTCTTGACCCCGATCTTCAGATGCGCAAGGGGGCGGGCCTTCACCAGTTCCTTGTTCATGTAGGCCTCGAAGGTCAGCCTTTGAACGTCCACGTCGTGGCAGAGGCTCACGAAACGCTCCCGCCGCTCGTCGGACTTGTAATAGGCGTCCTGCATCGCGCCTAGTATCTTGAAGACGTTCTTGTGCTCCCGCATGAAGAGCTTCCGCGCGAGCTTGAGGTCCTTGATCATGCCGGTCTGCAGCTTCGCCGCGGCGGCGGTCGCCGCGACGCGGCCGCCGACCATCGCGTAATAGATACCCTCGCCCGAGGACGGCGCGACGACACCCGCCGCATCGCCGGCGAGCACGACATCACGGCCGTTGTCCCATTCGTCCAGAGGCTTGAGCGGGATCGGTGCACCCTCGCGCCGGATCGTGGGGCAGTCGCCCAGGCCCGACGCCTCGCGCAGGTCGGCGGTGGCCTTCTTGAGGTCCACCTCGCGCTTGAGGCTGCCCATGCCGACGCTTGCCGATTTTCCGTGCGGGAAGACCCAGCCGTAGAAGTCGGGGCTGATTCGCCCGTCATAGACCACGTCGCAGCGGTCGGGATGGTATTCGCCGCGGGGTCCGGGGCTCTCGATGATCTCGTGGTAGGCGATGACATAGGGAATCCTGTCCCCGCCCTTCACCTCCGTCCGCGCGACGTTCGAACGCGCGCCATCGGCCCCGATGACCATTCTCGTGTCCAGCGCTTCTTCCTCGCCGGTCTCCTTGTCGCGGAAATGGACGTGGGTGCCGGACTTGTCCCGCGTGATGCGGGTGTAGGTCCCGGTGTAGCGGTCCGCACCGGCCTCGGCCGCACGGGTCCGGAGGAATTCGTCGAAATGTTCCCGATCGACCATGCCGACGAAGCCGTTCTCGATCGGGATGTCCACGCGGCGTCCCGTGGGGGAGATCATGCGCGCGGTCGTGATCTTCGCGACCAGCTGCTCCTCGGGAACGTGGAAGTCCCGGATGAGCCGCGGCGGGATTGCGCCGCCGCAGGGCTTGATCCGCCCGGCGCGGTCGATCAGCGCCACCCGGTGGCCCGATCGCGCGAGATCTTCCGCTGCGGTGGCGCCCGACGGGCCGCCCCCCACGACGACGACATCGTATTTCATGGTCATTCTCCCGGTACGGCCGCCACGCGGGGCGGGGTCTGCGGACGGCGGTCCATGATCCGGACTGCCATGAACGCCGAGGCGAGGTAGAGCATCGCCTCGAGGACGAAGACGGTGCCGAAGGCGGAGGGATCGGACATGAAGGTGCGCATGGCGTCGGCGAGCGCGGCGCCCAGCAGGCCGCCGAAGCCCGCCGCGATGGCCTGCGCTGCGCCCCATAGGCCCATGCGCGTGCCTTCGCGTGCCTCCCGGCCCTCGCCGGCCAGCGCCATCATCGAACCGATGGCGGCCACGGCGAACATGCCGTTGAAGAAGCCCATGACGACGACCGCCGGCAGGAGCGGTGCGTCCGGCCCCATCTGCCCCAGCATCGAGATGCCCCCGAGTGCGGCGGCCGACCCGATGCAGCCCCCGACGACCCACTGGCGCAACGAGCCGATGCGCAGCGCGGTGCCCGCGACGCCGACCACAACCATGCCGAGGAAGACGCCGCCGTTCTGGGCGCCCGAGAGCGTCGTGGACTGGCCGGGGGTGAAGCCGAAGACGAGGCCCGCGTAGGGCTCCAGGATCAGCTCCTGCATGAAGTAGGCGCTCATGCTGAGGAAGACGAAGACGGTGAAGAGACGCGCACGGGGCTCGGCCCAGACCTCGCGCAGGCCTTCGAGGAAGGGCGCGCTTTCGGCCTCGGGGCGGGAGACGACCTTGTTCTCGATGCCATGGACGGCGACGCAGGTGACAACGAAGGCGAGCGCGGTGACGACGCCGACGACCTCCATCAGCCTCAGCGGCGTGTAGGGGTCGAGGAACTGGCCCGAGACGCCCGCGGTCATGGCGATACCGAAGATCATCATCAACCACGTGATCGTGGCGGCCGCTGCCCTCCGGTGCGGTGCGGTTGCCGTCGCGAGGAGCGCGAGCAGCGAGGTGCCCGAAGCGCCCACACCGATGCCGATTGCGGCATAGGCGAGGATCGACACGGCGAGGCCGAGGGTGAAGCTTTCCTCCATCAGCAGCACGCCCCAGGCCGCGGTCAGCCCGCCGAGCGCGAGGATGCCCATGCCCCCGATGATCCAGCGTGTCCGCCGCCCCAGCGTATCGGACATGTAGCCCCACTGGGGCCGGGTGAGCTGGATGCCGTAATGCAGCGCGACCAGAAAGCCCGGCAGGACGGCCGGCAAGGCCAGCTCCACCACCATCAGCCGGTTCAGCGTCGAGGTCATCAGCACCACGATCGCGCCAAGCGCCATCTGGACGAGGCCGAGGCGGACGATCTGGAGCCATGACAGCGTCACGGCCATCCCTCCAGCGTGCGGACGGCGAAGGCTGTGACCATCATGCCGGAGACGTAGAGCGTCACGCCCACGCCGTTGTACCAGGGTGCCTTGCCCTTCGGATCACGCAGAAGGACCTGCATCGCGTAGAGTTGCGCGATAAGCGAGACGGCGATGGCCAGCCCGTGCCAGGGCCGGTCCCACACGCCGTAGAGCAGGACGAACACCACGGCCTGAGGGATCGCCATGACGATGCAGGCGAGCTTCGCCGCGCGCTCGGGGCCGAGCGTGACCGGGAGCGAGTTGACCCCCATCTGCCGGTCGCCCTCCAGCGCCTTGAAATCGTTGAGCGTCATGATGCCGTGCGCGCCGATCCCGTAGAGAAGCGCGACGATGATCACCGGCCATGACGGCGCGCCCGCGGCGAGAACGGCAGCACCGGTGAACCACGGCAGCGTCTCGTAGCTGAGGCCGACGAGGCCGGGTCCCCAGAGGCCCGAACGCTTAAGCCGCACGGGCTCCGCCGAATAGGCCCAGGCGGCAGCGATGGCGACCAGCGTCGCCCCGAAGCCCCACGGCCCGAGCGCGAGGCCAAGGACGGCGGCGAGACCCGACATGGCGAGCGCGATCCACAGCCCCCAGCGGCCCGGGATCCGGCCGGAGGGGATCGGGCGGCCGGGCTCGTTGATCGCGTCGACGTGCCGGTCGCACCAGTCGTTCGCCGCCTGGCTCATGCCGCAGACGATGGGGCCTGCGAGGATCACGCCGATGAAGAGGGTGAACCAGTGCCCGGACGGCGCCACGCCGGCCGAGACCGCGCCGCAGAGATAGGCCCACATCGGCGGGAACCACGTGATGGGCTTGAGCAGCGTCAGCACGGCCCGTGGTTCGGGCAGATGGCGCTGGCTTGTCGAGGCGAGGTCGGTCGTTACACTCATGAGTGTCAGGATAAGTTGACACAACCCGACTCGGCAAGTGTAAAATCGGGTTTACGAAAACGAGAGGCCCGGTTTGCCGGCCGGGCCATCGCACCCCTTCCGGGGCCTCAATCCTCGGGCTCGTTCCGGCTCAGAAGGCCATACTTGCGGAGTTTCACGTAAAGCGACTGGCGCGACAGGCCCAGCATCTCGGCGGCGGCGACGCGGTTGTTGTTTGTCAGTTCCACCGCCGTCTCGATGCACATCTTCTCCACCACGTCCGTCGTCGCCGAAACGATTTCCTTCAGCGGCGCCGAGCCGACGAGGTCCATGACGTTGCGCATCGCATCGTCCGACATCGTCGCGCCGCCTGTGGCCGCCTGCGCCTCCGGTTCGCGGATCACCTCCAGACGTGAGGTGTCGCGCACGACGAAGGCGAAGCCCGGCCCGGCCGCGCCGCCCAGGCGCGTGACCGAGATCTCGACGGCCAGCTGCGCTCCGTAGGCGCTTTCCAGTCGCGTCGAATAGACCCGCATCCAGCCCGAGCGCGTCGCGTTGTCGATCAGGACCTTCAGGTCCACGCTGCCCCGCGACAGGAAATCCGCCAGCGACCGGCCCCGCACGTCGGCGACGTGCCCTGCGTCGGTGAGTCCCAGGAACGCCTCGTTGGCCGAGCGGATCGTGCCCTGCGCATCGGTGAAGATCATTGCGTCCGGCCCGTCGCGGTAAAGCCGCGCAAGGACGTGCGACAGCTCCGCCCCCATGGAGTCGGCCGCGCCTGCGGCCTCGATCCGGCAGAGGAGCACCCGGTCGCCCGCGGCGCGGAAGATGGTGGGATGGATCGCCACGTCCCGCCGCGAGCGCCGCGTGCGGACCTGCACCAGGCCAACCGCCTCGTCCGTTGCGGCCGCGGCGAGGTCGTCGATGAACTCGGCCCTGCGCCGCCCGTCGAACTCCTGCGTGAAGGCCGAACCGGCCAGCGCGTCCGGCTCTCCCCCGAGGATCTCCGCGGCCGCAGTATTGAGGTCCAGAATCCGCCCCGAGGCCACGTCCACCAGCGCGAACGCGTCGCGCGCCGCTTCCATCAGGACGCGGTAGCGCGTCTCGTAGTCGCGGTGGGTCTCGTAGTCCTTCTCCAGCGCCAGCTGCGCCTTGACCAGCCGGTGCTGCAACTCCGCGATCGGGCGCAGGTCGCGGCCAAGCATCAGGATCGTGTCCGGGCGGTTGGTCCGGTGGATCGTGTAGCGGATCGGGAATTCCCAGTTCGCGTTGTCGAAGTGGTTCACCTCGATCGCGTCGACCTTCGGCTTGCCGCCGGCACGCCAGGCGGCGAGCTGGCTGTCGAGCTTGGCAAGGCTGTCGTCGGCCATGAACTCGCGAATGTCGCGGCCCTTCCAGTGGTCGAGCTGGCCGAGCGTGGGATTGAGGGGGTTCGTGATGACGGATTTGACCGTCCCCTCGAGATCCAGCACGATGGCGAGGTCGGCGGCCGTTGTAACGATCTCGTTGAACTGTTCCGGACCGATCGGCGGCGCCGAGGGCTGGTCCCAGAAATCCGATCCGCGCGTATTCATTACCACCCGTTTCCCGCCGGAGCGCCTCCGCCTCTCCGGATACTATTAAGGCGCTCCATGCGCCCGTTCCAAGTCCACCCCGCGCGATCGGCAGAACGCGAGCGCCGAGCCGATGTCCTCCGCGACGTGGTCGACGCCGTTGATCCTGTCGAGACCGCAACCCGTGGCAACGAGGCTACCGCCAAGGACAAGGGGCGTCGCCCGCGTTGCCGAAGCCCGGATGGTGTCCACCAAATCCCTTACCGATGCAAGACTCCGCCGCGACGACGCGGTGATTCCGACCATGGCGAAGCGGCTCCGGCCCAGCGCTGCCACGATCTCGCGCGGATACCGATCCACGGCCACTTCGACCGCGAAGCCGCTCCGCCGGAACGCGTCCGCCGCCACGAAGGCACCGAGCGTGTGGTGTTCCCCGCGCGGCACGACCAGCAGGACGGACCCGGCGTTACCGCCGCGTGCGGCGTTCCGGCTGCGCGAAAAGGCGCGGACGGTCTCCTGCAGCCGCGCGCTGCCGATCGTCACCTCGGCGAAGCAAAGGTCGTCCTCCGCCCAGAGGCGCCCAAGCCGCCGCGCCAGCCGTGGCACCACGTCGCCCACGATATCCGCGGTCGGCACCCCGCACGCGCGCAGCCCGTCGACGGCAGCCCGGCGCGGGCCGTCATCCTCGGCCAGGAACGCATCGCAGAGCTTGGCGAGTGCCGCCTCGTCCAGCCATGGAACGGCGCTCGCGCCTCCGGACGCGCCCACACCGACGTCCGGGGCGCCAGCCACGGCCGCCCGGGGGGCGAGCATCTTTACGCGTGTCAGGTCAAGGCTCATGCTGGGTCACCGCGATTTGCCCACGTCTCGCGTCGTTTCGTCAAGCGCAGGTATCGTGTGCAATGCGTTTGTCGCCAGTTTCGGTCATCCGCGCGCCTCTGTCAAAGGAAATTGACACATGGGCGACATGGCGGCCCCGTCATTCCCCCGCGCCCCATTATTATCCCTTGTTTTCGATGTTCATCATCAGTTGTCACCGCTGCGCCGCGGCACTGGAGGCGCCGTTCCGGAGTGTAAGTTTTGATTGACACCTTGCCCGTTACGGCCCAGATTCACCACCACAGACCGGAGGAATCGCAGCCCAATGGCGAGCAATACCCTGACAGCCGCGCCGTCGAGGCAACTTTACACGCCGGAGGAAAGGGTCCGGCGCGACGCCACGATCTGGACCACGGTCCAGGGCGTCCTCGCGCCGCTCCAGTTCCTGGTCTTCGTCGTATCGCTGGGGCTGGTGCTGCGCTTCATGTGGACGGGGGCGGGCTACGACGCGGCCACGATATCGATCGTGGTCAAGACGGCGATCCTGCTCACGATCATGGTCACCGGCGCTATCTGGGAGAAGGTCGTCTTCGGCCAGTACCTCTTCGCGCCTGCCTTCTTCTGGGAGGACGTGTTCAGCTTCGCAGTGATCGCGCTCCATCTGACCTATGTCTGGGCGCTCCTCTCGGGCTGGCCGCACGATCAACAAATGTGGATCGCGCTCGGCGCATACGCGGCCTACGTCGTCAATGCCGCCCAGTTCATCTGGAAGCTGCGCATGGCCCGTCTCGAAGCGGAGGGCAGGCTGTGAACCAACCGACCAACATCAAGAGCGCCTCGTGCCGCGATGCCCCCGTCCTGAAGGAACGCGGCCAGCGCGAGGTCTTCTGCGGCCTCACGGGCATCATCTGGCTCCACCGCAAGATGCAGGATGCCTTCTTCCTTGTCGTGGGCTCGCGCACCTGCGCGCACCTGCTGCAATCGGCCGCCGGCGTGATGATCTTCGCCGAGCCGCGATTCGGCACGGCGATCCTCGAGGAGAAGGACCTCGCGGGCATGGCCGACGCCCACGAGGAACTCGACCGCGAGGTGGCTCGCCTGCTGGCGCGGCGCCCCGACATCCGCCAGCGCTTCCTCGTCGGCTCCTGCCCCTC
>CAZUVG010000081.1:0-9503 GCA_964623765.1 uncultured Roseicyclus sp. | reverse complement strand
GAATTCCGGGCTGCCGACCGAGAAGGTCTCGGCCCGCGTGTCGCGGATGCAGCCGCGGAAGCGGTTGTGCACGGACACGAGGTTCGCCTGCTTCAGACGGTAGACCGGGAAGCCGTTGACCTGGCCCTGGCTCAGGTGGTCGGCGCGGATGTTGTTCCCGTAGTTCTGCTCGTGGCAGTTCGCGCAGCTCAGTTCGAGCTGGCCAAAGCGGGTGTAGTAGATGTCCCGCCCCTGCTCCCATGTCGACTGGGCCGGACCGTCGATGGCGACGTCCATGACCTGCCCCCGCCCTTCCGAGGCGATCAGGGCGACCATGTTGCGCATCTGCTGGCTGTCGTAGTCGTAGGGCTCCGCCATGCCCATGCGCTCGGTCTGGCACTCCTGCACCTGCATCTCGACGGTCTGGACCTCGCCGGCCTCCTCGTCCCACTGGGGATAGGTGGCACGAACCGTCTCGAAGTCGCCCGGGCTGTGGCACGAGGCGCAACTGTTGCCCTCGGCTCCCATCTCCGTGTTGAACGCATCAACCGCCTGGTCCACGTAGATCATGCCCGGGTTGTCGAAATCGTCCATCTGCATGGCCTGTGTCTCGTCCGAGCGGAACACCCAGCCCGAGTAGATCGTGCCGAGATGCCCCTGCAGGTGCTCGGGCGCTTCGGTCTCGATGATCATCTCGATCTCGCCGTTCACGATCAGGCTCTCGTCGTCGCCAATATCGGCGAAGGCCGGTCCGGCGACGGCAAGGGCGAGCGCTGCCGCGCCCCCGCCGAGAAGCGTCTTCTTGTTCATTATGCCGTTCTCCTCCCTTGCGACGGCTCGGTCGGTTGATTCGGCTCAGGACACCGCGATGTCCGCCGTCTCCTCGTAGACCGATCCGTCGTCGTCGTACCACGTGAACTGGAACGTCCCGCTCTCCGGCACGACGGCGTCGAACTGGAAGTAGGGGTTCGTGGAGATCGCGGGCTCCAGCGTGACGTCGATCACGGTCTGGCCGTTGAACTCGCAAACGAAGCGGTTGATGATCTGCCGCGGGATGACGTTGCCGTCCCCGTCGCGGCGCTGGCCGCTTTCCATCGGGTGGCTGATGAGCGTCCGTACGGAGACCCTGTCTCCGGCCGAAGCCTCGCGGGGAACGCGGACGCGCGGGGTAACGTTGTCTGCCATTGTCCTTATCTCCCTATGTTCAGCCGCCGCAGCCGCCGATGGTCACGCGCACGTTCTGGCGCGCCTGCTTGAAGGTGCCGTCGGGCATCCGCGCGATGGCGACCACGTCCTGCTCTCCCGCCAGGCGGATGCGGGTCGAGGCCATGGCCGCGCCGGCGAGCGGGCCGAAGTTGAAGGTGCACACGTCGGGGCTGGGGTTGCCCGCGGCGAGCAACATGATCGCCTCGGCGCCGGGTGCGTCCACCTCGATCGGAACGGTGTTGCCGTTCTCGGCGATCTCGGGCGCGATCAGCGTGATGCCGTCGTCGGCCATGTCCGCGCCGGAGGTGAACTCGTTGATGGCTTCCTCGAGCTCGCGCGCATTGGCGAGGCCGGGGAGGCCGAGGAAGGCGGCGGCGGCGGCGAGACCCGTGCCGACGAACTGCCTGCGTGAAAGATCCATTTGGGTTCTCCTCGGTTGAAGCCGGCTGTCGTCGGGCCGGTCAGTACTCGGTCAGGGTCATCAGGTAGGCCACCACGTCCTCGACCTGCTGCGCCGTCAGCAGCGGATCGAGCGGCCCCTCCGCGGCGCGGCCGGTGAAAGCGTTGCCGGGGCGGGTGAATCCCGAGACCTTGTAGAAGGACGGCATCACGGAATCCGGGAATACCGCCTTCGCATCCGCTATGATACCACGCAGCGCGGGTTCCTCCCAGCGCGCACCGACCCCGTCGAGCGACGGGCCGACCTCGCCGTGGAACGGATACTCCTCGAGCGCAGTGACCTGGTGGCAGGCGATGCAGTTGCCCAGTCCGCGGTCCACCATGACCTCGAGGCCGCGCTCGGGGTCACCGGGGGCGCCGGTCAGGGACTGTTCGATATCGCCGTATTCGTTGGCAACGACGTCGTCCGGCACGATGACGTCGGCATGAAGGGTTGTCGCGGCCAAAGCAAAGCCGGCCGCCAACAGCATGTGGCGCTTCACGGTTATTCCTCCCTAGGGCGAGTTTGTAGCCCGTGGTATACGGTAGACTCAAGCGGGCGGTGATTTCAACTATACATTTTGTTTTCTGCATATGTCCGGGCCAGAGCCTTGGCATGGAAGCGGAATTCAGTCGTCGAGCACGCCGGATTCCCGCAGGCGCCGCGCGTGGTACGCCTGGAAGCTTTCGTCCGAGTTGTACCCCTCCTCGAGAATCCAGCTCAGCATGTTCCGGGTCGTTCCGCGCCCGAACGCGCCCGGCATCGTCGCGACGGAGGCCTGCACCGCGCTCACGCCGTCCGGCACCTCATGGGGGAAGAAGAGGATCGTGGGCGTGAAGAGCACGCCCCAGCGGCGCACCGCCTCGCGTTCGGTCATCGTCTCACCGTCGAAATCGGTGACCTCGGTGCCGCCGTACATGTCCACGCGAACGAAGAAGAAGTCCTTCTGCAGCATCTGAAGGATCTCGGGGTCGACGAAGACCTCCTCGTGCATCTCGGCACAATAGATGCACCCACGCTGCTCGACGATGACGGCCATCCGCCGATCACGGGCATTGGCCTCGCCGAGATCCTCGCGCAGGTCCTTGAAGGTGTCGTTGAGCCATGGCGCAACGTGCAGCCCGTCGGGCCCGATCTCGGCCAGGGCCGGAGCGGTCGAGACGACCGCTGCCGTGGCGAGCGCGAAGATGCATTTCATTGCTGGTCCTCCCTGCCTTTCATCCGGTCAGCCGATGGTCTGGAAGACCTCGAAGTTCTGCAGCATCCATTGGCCTATGTAGTTCATCGCGTTGGTCGCGATCAGCGCGCCGAAAACAATGAGCGCGGCGCCTGTCACCTTCTCCACCGCGCCGAGATGGCGGCGGAAGCGCGCCATGAAGCTCATGAAAGGACCGACGAATGCCGCCGCCAGAACGAAGGGCAGCGTCATGCCGATGCCGTAGGCCGTCAGCAGCGTCGCGCCCTGCCCCGCCGTGTCGGTCCCGGCCGCGGTGAAGAGGATCGCGGCGAGGATCGGCCCCACGCAGGGCGTCCAGCCGAAGGCGAAGGCGAGGCCGATCAGGTAGGCCCCGCCGAACCCCAGATTCTTCGTGCCGCCGACCTCGCTCCGCCACTGGCGGTTCAGGAAACCTATCCTGAACACCCCGAGGAAATGCAGCCCCATCACCACGATCAGCGCAGCCGCGATCCAGCGCAGCACGTCGAACCATTCACGGACGAGTTGGCCCACTGCCGAGGCCGAGGCCCCGAGGCTCACGAAGACGGTGAGCATTCCCGCCGCGAAAAACAGCGCCCCCGTAACCGCTCGCGCGCGGACGGCAGCGGGAACAGCGCCTTCTGCGGCGACGGTGTTGACACTTACGCCGGCGAGGTAGCTGAGATAGAAGGGCACCATCGGCAGCACGCAGGGCGACACGAAGGACAGAAGCCCAGCAAGGAACGCGCCGGTCAGGCTGACGTCGAACATGGGCCCTCCCGATGCCAACATATTCAAGAATTCATATTAGTGACAGGCTCCGCGCGTCGTCAATCGCGACGTTGATCGCCCCGCTCGCCGCTGCACTTCTGGTTGTGCTCGGTCCCGCGACTCAGGCCCGGGCGGACATGGCCCTCCTGATGTTCGAGGAGCCGGGCTGCGTCTGGTGCGCGCGCTGGAACGAGGAGGTCGGCGGCGAGTACCCCCTTACGCCCGAGGGCCGTGCAGCGCCGCTCGTCCGCGTGAACCTGCACGATCCCCTGCCGGAGCGCTACGATCTCGCATCGCGGCCTCGATACTCGCCCACCTTCGTCCTCGTCGAGGACGGGATCGAGGTTGGACGGATCGAGGGATATCCCGGCGAGGACTTCTTCTGGGGCCTTCTCGGCCGCATTCTGGAGGATGCAGCGCCCGAAAGCTGAGCAGATGCCGCGAGACAGGGCACACAAGGTGGAGATTTCGCGCCCGTTGCGATAAACACGTACAGCGCCCAGCAGCGAAGCGATCGGACAGACGATGCCCGAGGACCACGCCCATCCCGCCCAGAACGGCTCCATCCTGCCCGATCCGGGCAAGCCGATGGACGAGGATACGTGGAAGCGCGTTAAGAACAACGCGCAGTCTGCCTCGGACTTCCTCAAGGCGTTGAGCCACGAGGGGCGGCTGATGATCCTCTGCTCCCTCGCCCACGGCGAGAAGACGGTGACGGAACTGGAACAGATGCTGTCCTCGCGGCAGGCGGCGGTGTCGCAGCAACTCGCACGGCTCCGGCAGGAGAAGCTGATCACGGCACGGCGCGAGGGCAAGCAGATCTATTACAGTTTGACAGACGACCGGGCGCGCCGGATCATCGAACAGGTCTACGAGTTGTTCTGCAGCTGAGCCGGGCGAACGGCCGCCGCTGCGAGGGAGGGAACATGCTCGACATCATCGGCGAGCCACCTGCCGTCGTTCTGATCGGCCTCTTCGGCGGCATCGCCCTCGGTCTCGCCGCCCGCCTTGGACGGCTCTGCACGCTCGGCATGATCGAGGACGTGCACTACGGGCGGGACTATGGCCGGATGTGGATGTGGGCCACGGCGCTCGGCACGGCAATGATCGCGAACTTCGGGGCCGAAGCTCTGGGATTGATCGACCTGTCCTCGACGATCTACCTGCAACACCGCTATTCCGTACTCGGTGCGGTCGCGGGCGGTCTGCTGTTCGGCTGGGGCATGGCGCAGGCGGGAAACTGCGGCTACGGCGTGCTTGCCAGGCTGGGCGGCGGGGACATCCGCGCGCTGATGATCGCGATCGTCATGGGGGTGACGGCCAGCGCGGCGCTGTTCGGCATCCTCGGCGGGCTTCGCCCCAAGCTGTTCCCGGTGACGGACGCGGTCGGTAGGCCGGCGGGCCTCGGCCACGGCATCGAGGCTGCGACTGGCCTGCCGCACGCAGCGGTCGGGCTGGGACTGGGGACAGCGCTGCTGCTGGCATCGATCCTGTTGCAGGCCCCGGGCAAGCGTCTGGTCCGCGTCGGCTGGGGCGCGGTCGCGGGCCTCGCCGTGAGTTCGGGCTTCATCGGGACATGGTGGATCGCATCCAGCGGATTCGAGCCGTGGCCGGTCGTCTCACACACCTTCACCGCGCCCATCGGCGAGACGATCCACTACGCCATGTTCTCCTCGGGACTCGCGCCGAAATTCGGGATCGGCTCCGTCATCGGTGTGATCCTCGGCGGCGCCATCGGGAGTTTCGTGCGCGACGGTTTCCGCTGGGAGGCCTGCGAGGACGCGCGCGAACTCCGCCGTCAGATGGGCGGCGCGGTCGCCATGGGGCTCGGGGCGGTGCTGGCGGCGGGGTGCAGCGTCGGGCAGGGTCTGACGGCGCTTTCGCTGCTCTCGACCACGGCGCCGCTGGTCGCTGCGGGCATCTGGGCGGGCGCCTGGATCGGGCTGCGGCAGCTGATCGCGGGCCTGGAGGCCGTCTGACAACGCTTCGCCTGTCCGGCTCAGTCGGTCCAGTCGTCCGTCAGCGCCTCCCTGTCATAGCGGGTTCGCACCCACTCCTCGAACCCGATCCCGGTCTCGGACCTGTCGGCCGCGTAGGCGTCGAGCATGGTATGCACGATCCCCGCCTTGCTCCACGGCAGATGCGCGTATCGCCAGTTGAGCGCCCTGCGCGCCTCTTCCAGCGGCATGCCCTTCAGGACATGGAGATAGAGCGTCACGGCGAGCCCGGTCCGATCGGCGCCGGACTTGCAGTGCACGAGCATCGGCTTCGGCATGTCCCTGAGCTTCCCGACGAGATCGAGGAGCACCGCGCCATCCACGAGCCGCGTGGTCCACAGCCGCACGAAGCCAAGCTCGAGGCCCAGCGCCGCACAGGCCTCCCGCTCCACCAGAGTGGGCGCCGTCGCGCGGTCACCCCTGAGCGAAAGGACGGATCGCACGCCGAGGTCCCGAGCCCGTCGCAGGCGCCGGTATCCCGGGTGGTTCGCACGGTAGAGATCCGCGTCGACCTTGTAGAAATTGGGAACGAAAAGCCGCACCCATGCGTGATCGCGAAGCCAGTACTCCCGGAAGATGCGTATCCTTCCGATCTGTGCGGTATCGACCCTTTGCCGGGGCAGACTGGGCATCTTGATCGTCTCCGGGCCGGAACGGGTAGCTCTTGTCACGGCCGTTAACGCGGCGCTAGACCGTTATCAAGTCGCGGCTCGGTCGGACGCCGAGATGTGGGAGGAGCACGCGCGCGGCCGAGGCCCGCAAGGACGCGCCGAAGCGGGCGAGCTACCTCAGCATGTCCGTCCGCGACTGGCAGAACGCCAAGGACTCGCATGACGCCGCCAACCGGACGCACTCGGCGCGGGCCGATCAGTACCGCGTCTGGAACGGCATGCTCGCCGCGATGAAGGCGAAGCTCGAGGCGGGCGAGTTCACCGCGCTCGGTCGGCGCGCGGATCGTCTCCTTCGACGGCACCGGCACCTCGTAGTCGACCTGGCCGTCCTGCAGCCTGACCGTGCCGGTGTCCTTGCCCTCCGCGCAGCGCACCTCCTGCGCGTCGTCGCCGTACTTCAGCGCGATGGCGCCATCGAGCCAGTCGCAGAGGGTCTTCGCAGAGCGCAGCCGCTCGTCGGCGTCCTGCTTGAGGAGCGCCAGCTGGTCGCCGGGAAGATCGGCGATCTGGCCGACCGGCATGGTGGGAAGGTCGTCGAGGGGGATGCAATTGGGGATCGTCATGGCCACCCCTCACGCCAGCTTCACGGCGGGCTTGTCGGCCGTGCTCGAGCAGTGCCGGTTGGCCTCGTAGGCCTCGACATCCTCGAGCCGATACACGACACGGCCGCCGATCTTGATGAAGGCCGGGCCTTCACCGGTCCAACGCCAGCGCTCCAGCGTGCGCGGGCTGATCTTCCATCGAGCTGCCAGCTCGGCCTGGTTGAGATGCGTGACAGACATCGTCGTCTCCTTCGCGATTGGCCGAATGCCTGCGAAGGACGATGGGGGAACGCCGAGGGGGGCAGTGGGAGGAGCCAAGGAGGAGAGACGGGAGGAATGAGTTGAAGTACGGCCGTACCCAGCCTATATTAAACCCATCCGAAGTTCGGATACATTTAGGAGGATAGGATCATGTCAACCTCGAACACGACAGAGATCGCCCCTAGCAAAGCGATTCTGATCAACGAGGCAGCTGTTGCCACCGGGGTTTCGGTGCGGAAGATCAACCGCCTGATCGACGATGCCGTGCTGCCCAAATCAGTGTGCGTCAAGCTGGGCGCGCGTCGTGCGCTTCGCGCATTCGCGGTGCCCATGGTGAGCTTCGGGGCTTCGGACGGCACCAAGTTGAGTAAGAGCATGAGGTTGGAGGCCATGCGAATGATCGAAAAATTCGCTAAGGAGAACTGGCCTCGTCTGCGGGATGATCCTGAACATGCGAAGCTACTTCGTTTTGAAAGCGGCTGCGTCATGATTTCATTGGGCGGACCTGTGAGCACTGCAATGGCGGGACTGAACAAGTTGGGCGATGCACTTCGACGCATCGTCGAGGATCCGGATGTCAGGGGTGGCCTTCCTGTCGTGCGCGGGACACGGATCAACGTCTACGAGATCGCTGATGCGATTTCTAAGGACGGCATGGAAATCACCTTGGAAGACTTCCCGGCTCTAAGCCGTGAAGACGCAGAAGCCGCCGTGCTTTACGCGAAGGTGCATCCGCGGACCGGACGACCTCCTGTGGGCTCCGGTCGCCGTCGCCTTGTTTCAGAGAAAACCGTCGAGTTGACTGACGCGGCTTGAACGAAGGCAGGCACTCTTGAAGCTCTTAATCGACGAGTGCTTGTCCGTCGCGCTAGTGGAAATGGCTGTGGAGGCCGGCCACCCAGAAAGCGCACATGTGACGCGCCGGGGCATGACCGGCTGGAAAGACCACCAACTAATGAAGGCGATCATCGACGACGATTGGACGCTCGTCACTCGAAACTCGGATGATTTTCGGCCGAAATCCGGGAGCGCGAGCCAAGCTCCGTGCTATGTCGGCCAGCCATTGCATGCAGGTCTTGTCTGCCTAAACCTACCCGCTGATTCCGGTCGCGCTGAACAAAAGGCATTCTTCAAAGCTGCACTTGATCAAATCGGGAACCCTGGCGACCTCGTAAACCAAATTCTTGAGGTGGATCCGGACCAAGCCCATGCCGGACAGGTAGTTCTCCGCGTATACGACTTTCCGGAAGAGAACTCCTGAACTCGATTTCGGAGTCTTCTGCACCGCTCGCTTATACCTCGAGCCAGCCGCCGGCGCCGCTCTCCCAGATAATCTCCTGCCAGGTTGGGTGGCCGCCGAAGAGATCCTTCAGTCGCTTGACCGAGGGCCCGCACTCGGCTTCCTCGAGGATGCGCGCGACGGGCAGCACTGGATCGCCGCTTAGCCAAGCCTCGGCGAGCATGGCGACGGCGATCTTCTGCTTGCCACCCGTGAATTCGTACCACCTGCCGTGCACGATCAGCACGCCGCCGTCGCCGGAGACCCATACAAGCCCCTTGTGCGACGGTCCCTTCAGCAGGCGTGCGCTCAGGATTTCCGGGGCGATGGCGAGCCCATCTTCATGATCGACCACATCCGCCAGCGCGACGAACTCTTGGCCGTAGATGAAGCGGAAGCGATGCCGATCCCGGAGGGTCGAGAACGAGGACCACCCGAAGCCCATCGGCCGGCCGGCGCGCAACGAGCTGGCGGAACTCCTCGAACACGGCCGGTGTCGTCAGACCGCGAGCGACCCAGATCCCGACACGCGCCCTTCGCTTCGGCAGCCGCGCCGTCCCGAAATCCAGCACCACGCCGTCGAGGTACGGCACCGGGTCTTTTCCTAGCGAGCAATCGAGCAGGGCGACCACCCGCCGAGCTGCTGCCGCCATGTCCAGCGCATAGACCAAGCGGCGGGCGCACGCCTGTTCGTCATGCCAGGCCGCATTGCCTAGATACCCATGTTGCCCCGTGATCGGGTGGGCGATGACGGACGTCGGGGTATCGTCCAGATCGTCATCGGCAACGACGGACATCGCGCTGCCGCGCTGCACGAGCAGTCCCGTATCCATCAGCGTCTTGCCGGCGCCGCGCATGTGCGCCAGCGCCATGGCCGAAACCCGCGCGTTGCGGGTTCCGGCGATTGACGAGAGCAGCCGGCGGGCGGCGAGATCAATCCTCGAAGAGCTGCAGGTCATCGACCAGGATCCCCCAGCGCCGCAGGTACTTCTCGCCGATCATCTGCTCGGTCGCGGTGCGATCCTTCAGATCGCAGCCATGCGGCCAGGTGATCGTCAGGGTCAGCGTCCGCCGGCGGTCGCCTCCCGGGCGGCGGGCGAGCTTCACGGCGATCTTGGCCCGCGTGACCACATACCCCTCGCTCAGGGGCGTGCGATCCCCGA
>CAZUVG010000080.1:0-9574 GCA_964623765.1 uncultured Roseicyclus sp. | reverse complement strand
CCGTGTGCTTGATCCCGCGCTTCACGCCGTAGCTGCCGCCCACGTCCACGTCGTAGTGGACCCGGACCGCGTTGCCCGGCAGCTTGAGCGCGCGGGCGATCTGGTCGGCATATTTCGGCATCTGGATCGACGCCCAGACATCGAGGATCTCGTCCCACGGGTTCCAGCGCGCGATGACGCCGAAGGTCTCGATGGGCACGGTGGAACTGCGCCCCCATGTCACGCGCAGGCTCAGCCGGTCCTCGGCCTTGGCGAAGTCCTCCTCGACCGGGCCCCAGTCGAAGGTCTTGTCGAGCAGGAGGTTCGAGCCGTGCTCGGGATGGACCGGTGTCGCGTCGTCGGCCAGCGCCGCCTCCGCATCGAGGACGAAGGGCAGGGTGTCCGTCCGCACGCGCACCTTCTCGGCGGCGTCTTCGGCCAGTGCCCGGCTCTCGGCCACGACGGCGGCGACCCATTCACCGGCGTAGCGGATCTGCCCCACGGCCAGCGGGAAACGCCGGACGCGCGGCGTGTCGAGGCCGTTCATCATCGGGTTCACGGCACCCGCCAGTTCCTCCCCGGTCAGCACGTCGACGACGCCCTCCGAGGCGCGCGCTTCCGCGGTGTCGATCCCGAGGATGCGCGCAGCCGGCGCGGTGGAGGCCACGAGCGCGACATGCAGCGTGCCGGGAATGTCGACGTCCGCCACGTAATGCCCGGCGCCCGCGACAAAACGCCGGTCCTCGCGCACGCGGCGCTTGGTCGAGACGAATTTCCGCGGTTGTTCGGTCATGGCAGGGCCTCGTCGCGCAGGCGCGCGTTCGACTGCCGCATCCGTTCGGCCGCGAGGCGGATCGCCTCGACGATCTGGAGATAGCCCGTGCAGCGGCAGATGTTGCCCGAGATCGCCTCGCGGATCTCCGCGTCGTCTGGATCGGCATTGGTCCGCAGCAGCGCGTGGGCGGCAAGGATCATGCCCGAGGTGCAGTAGCCGCACTGCAGACCGTGCGTCTCGCAGAAGGCCTCCTGCACGATGTCGAGCCCGTCGCGGTCCTGCGTCAGCCCCTCGACGGTGCGGATGTCGAGGCCGTCCGCCTGCACGCCGAGGATCAGGCAGGCGCGCACCGCCTCGCCGTCGACGAGAACCGTGCAGGCGCCGCAGACACCGTGTTCGCAGCCCGCGTGGGTCGCCTTCAGCCCCATGTCGTCGCGCAGGACATCGAGAAGGGTGCGCCGCGGCTCGATGTCGAGCGTCTTCTGTCTTCCGTTGACCGTGAGCTCGGTCTTCATCGCGCCTCCTCCAGCGCTGCGTCGCGCGCCTCGGCCAGCGCCTGTTCCGCGAGGCGGGCCGCGGCGCGCCTGCGGTAGCTGGCCGTGGCGTGCAGGTCGTCCACCGTCTCGAGATCGGCCAGCGCCTCGGCGACCGCGCCGCGGATGTCGTCGTCGGCGAGCGCCGTTCCCGCAAGGCCGGAAACGTCTACCGCTACAGGGGTGTCGCCGACGCTGCCGATTCCCAGCCACGCCTCGGCACAGGTCCCGTCCGTGCCCAGGACGACCTGCGCCCCGGCCGAGGCGAACGCGTAGTCGCTGCGCCGCGAGGCGACCTCGCGGAAGCCAGCGCCGGTGGGGGCGTCGGTCCGGCAGGGAAAGACCAGCCGCGTGACAAGCCCGCCCAAGGGCGCCGAGGTCAGCATCGGGCCGAGGAAGAAGTCCTCGGGCGCGAAGCGCTCCTCGTCCATGCCTGCGGTGCCGACGACAATCTCGGCGCCGAGGATGGCCATGGCGAGCGGTATCTCGGCAGACGGATCGCCATGGGCGACCGAGCCGCCCACCGTTCCACGCGCCCGGGTGGGCGGGTGGCCTACATGCCGCAGCGCCCTGGCCAGAAGCGGCACCTCGCGCGCGACAAGGTCCGAGGCGAGCGCGGCGGCCTGCCGCGTTGCCGCCCCGATCTCGACCGTGTTCCCCTGCCGCGCGATCCCGGACAGTGCCTCGATGCGGGTGATGTCTACCAGGACGGAGGGACGCGAGAGCCGCATCGCCAGCATCGGCACGAGCGTCTGCCCCCCGGCGAGAACGCGGGCGTCCATGTCCCCGTCGAGTATGGCGCAGGCGTCGGCGACGCTGGCGGGCCTCTCGTAGTCGAACCGGGCTGGTTTCACGAGCGATCCCCTTCGGATGCTACACGGCGAGTGGAAGGCCGGGCAAGAGCGGGGTCAGGACTGTCGAATGCTGCTTCGCCACGAGCGGTCCGTCGGACTCGGAGGCGGCCTTCACGGCGCGCCATTCCGGGTCGGCGCCGAACGAGGCCCAGGCCGCCTTCCGCGCATCCTCGTCCGGGAACCTCGCGAGGTAGGCGAGCCGATCCGTCTCGGGATCCACGAAGACGCCCATCAGTTCGATCCCGTGCGCCGGAAAGCGCGTTGCGACCTCGGACATGAACCGTTCGCGGACGGCTTCGGCGCACCCCTCGGCATGGTCGTAAATCCGGATTTCGTAGATCACGGCACCCTCCTTTTCCCTGCCGCGAGCCTAGGGGATAGAACAATCCGTGGTCAATCGGAAAGATATAGCGACCGGAACTGAGGCAATCGAGTGCCATGCAAAGGAAAATCCGGTGATTTTGTAAGGCCAACCCATGATTAATATTCTTTGGATATGTAATTATTAGGAGCTGGCGAGTGGGGCGAACCCGATTGCCACAATCTCGAAATTGTCCTATGTTTGCGCCGAGCAAAGGATGCCCCGATGACCTGGAAGCCCCGGCTGCAACATGGCGACGGACCCCGCTATCTCCAGATTGTCGGCGCGCTGGAGAACGATATCGCGGCCGGAAACGTTGCCGCCGGCCAGAGGTTGCCGACTCACCGGGAGATGGCCGCTGCCCTCGGCCTCAGCGTCGGTACCGTGTCACGCGCCTATGCCATGGCGGAGCGGCGCGGGCTGATTACCGGCGAGGTCGGGCGGGGCACCTTCGTGAAGGCCGTTCAGCCCCAACTCGGCGTCGCGGAGATCGGTGCGGCGCCGCGCCGAATCAACCTTGCCCTGAACGCCCCGCCCGTGACTGGCGAGGCCGAGGACTTTTCCCGGGTCATGTCCGAGGTGCTGGCGGACGGGTCGCTCGGGGGGCTCATGGGTTACCTGCCGCACCAGGGCCTCGAGGCGCACCGCGAGGCAATGGCGTCCTTCGTCGCCACGCTCGGCATGGATGCCTCCCCACAGCGCCTGCACGTCACGCAGGGAGCGCAGCATGCCATATCGATCGCGATGCGCCTGCTGGCCCGGCCCGGCAGCCCGGTCCTGACGGAGAACCTGCCATATTCCGGGATCATGTCGCTCGCACTGATGGAGGGTTACGACCTGCGAGGCGTGCTGATGGACCGCAGTGGCCTCATCCCGGAACGGCTCGACGAAGCGTTCCGCGCCACGGGGGCGTCGGTGCTCTACTGCACGCCGACGCTGCAGGCCTCGACCGCGTCGGTAATGCCGCCCGAACGCCGCGCCGAGATCGCCGCCATCGTCGCCCGGCACGACGGCTGGATCGTGGAGGACGACGCCTATGGCTTCCTGCCGGCGGTCCCGGTGCGGCCGCTGTCGGCCTTCCTGCCCGAGCGCAGCGTCTACATCGTCAGCTTCGCGAAGTGCCTGTGCCCCGGCCTGCGCATCGGCGCGATGCTGGCGCCCGAGGCCCTGCGCGACCAGGCCATAAACGCGATCAGGTCCACCGGCTGGATGGCGAACCCGATCATGGCTGAGGTGACGGCGCGCATGATCGCGCAGGGCCTCATGGCGCGGCAGGTCACGGCCAAGCGCGCGGCGGCGGCCGAGCGCACGCTGATCGCGAGCGAGCGCCTCGCGCCGTGGCTCGACCCCATGTCGGGGGTGCCCGCCTTCCACGTCTGGCTGCGGCTTCCGCCTGGACGCAGCGCGCCGGGCCTGATGACCGAGGCGGCGCAGGCCGGTCTGACCGTAGCGGCGCCCACCCCGCTACAGCCTCTCGACGGGATGGGGGACGGCCTGCGGCTCTGCCTGGGCGGCGCGCCGGGGCCGGAGGATCTCGATGGAGCGCTCGCCATGCTGGGCGAGATCCTTGCCGGCACCGAGGCGATGTCGATGGTGTGAGCTGGCGCTATGGAGAGCGCCGATGCGCGTGGAGCACGCGTCGGCACCGCGACGCTTCGCGATGGTCCCTGCCAAGCGTCATGCCGCCGCGGGACGGGGCCCGCGGCTGTACCCGGACGCAAAGGTCATCTCCTGCAAGGCTCTGGCGCGCAGAGGCTATTCCTCGTCCGTCTGCAGCCGGATCTCGCCGGTCTCCTCCAGGGCGCGGATGGCTGCCACGACGGTGGCCATCGCGGCCTCGCCGGGTTCGTCCCGCGGGGCGCCGGTGGCCTCCGCCTCGCCACGGAGCTGCTCGGCCATGCGCTTGGACATGTTCTCGAGCAGGAACTCCACGGCCAGCGGTGCCTTCTCCATGCCCGCGGCGAGCGCGGTGGCCAGCACCTCGCCGTCCATGGCGGCGACGATGCGCGGCACGTCCGTGGCGTGCACCCGCCGGGGAATGTGCTGGAAGGTGAAGATCGCGCGCCGGACCTGGCCCGCGAAATCCGCGTCTCTGGCGTCGAGCCCGGCCAGCACCTTTTCGCGCGCCTCGGTGCCAGCGGCGTTGAGGATCGCGCCTACCCGCTGGACCGAGCCCTGACGGAAGGCGGGTTTCGGCACGGCGACGAGCTGTGCATGAAGCTGTTCGCCGATCCGCCGCACCGTCTCGGGCGGGACGGTATCGGTAAGCGAGACGGCATGGGCGACCACCTCCGCCCGTTCGGCCGGCAGGTCGGAGAGCAGGGCCGCGGCCTTGGCCACGCTGATCTTGGACAGGAGAATGGCGCAGACCTCGGCGCTTTCCTCGTCGAGGATGGGCCGCAGGTCGGTGGTCTCCATCGCGGCCAGCCGCAGCCAGGGGTCGGTGCCGTCGCCGATCTCCGCCTCGGCCTTCAGCCCTTCGCGCGCGGTGCTGGAAATGTAGGGGTCGAGGATCTCCAGCGCCGCGTTCATCCCGCGCGGCATGATAAGGGCGAGGCTGTCGAGTTGCTCGGTGAACTCGGTCACGATCTCCGCCAGCGTCGCGCGGTCGATCTGGCCGAGTCCCGACATCGCGCGCGCGAGCGTCGCCTGCTGTGCCGCCGTCAGGCGGTCGAGTCCGGGCGAGAGATCGTGCGTGAGCAGGAGCCGCACGATCACGGCCGCCTTCTGCCGCCGGCTGAGCCGCCCCGGCGTGATGTCGGTCATCTTCGCCTCGGTGTCGGCCGGGGCGAAGGTCTCCAGCAATCCCATGGACAGGTTCTCTCGTCGCCGCGTGTTGCGCTTCCTGAGGCGGTGGCGAGGATGGAACCGAGGCGTTAACGCGGGCTTGCGTCAGGAGCGGAAGGAACCGAAAAGTCGAGAGGCCTCCCGCGGACGGCCTGCCTGCGTCGGTCGCAGACCCGGTGTCCCGCCGGCCGGCAATATCTGGCAGCAGGACGAACCTTTCGGGCCCGTCACGACACGGTCCCGCACACCGGCAGGCGCGCGGGACCGTCAACTCGATCGGGCCGTTGTCAGCTCGTGGCGACCGGCACGCAGGTCTGCGTGGCCGAGTCCCAGGTCATGCCTTCGCTGCAGCTCATGGTCACCTGGTCCGCAGTGCCCCAGTTGCATTGCGCCGAGGCAAGGCCGGGTGCTGCGACGAGCACGATGGCGGCCAGAAGGGTCTTGATCGACATGTCGCGTCTCCTGTCGGTCGGAAAGATCGTTCGGTCGTCGTCGTGAGGAAGAAAGTAACACGCGCGCGCCCCAAGGCAAAAGAATCCGTCCCCTTCTTCGCGACGCATCGGTCCAGTGCCCGGAATTGAAGCAGGCGGCGCGGGATCAGGCACGGAAATGCTTGGAGAGTTTCAGCCCCTGGCCCTGGTAGTTCGAGGCGATGCCCGCGCCGTAGAGCCGCTCGGGCAGCTCAGCCATGCGCTCGTAGACCAGCCGGCCCACGACCTGACCGTGCTCCAGCACGAAGGGCGCCTCGTGGCAGCGCACCTCGAGAACGCCGCGGGCCGGCACGCCGTGACCGAAGCCCGGGTCGAAGAAGCCCGCGTAGTGCACGCGGAACTCGCCCACCATGGCGAGGTAGGGCGCCATCTCGGCGGCGCAGTCGGGCGGGATGCTCACCGCCTCGCGGCTCACGAGTATGTAGAAGGCGCCGGGATCGAGAATGACATGGCCCCGTTCGGCGCGCAGTTCCTCCCAGAAATCCGCGATGGCATGGGCGCCGGCCGCGGTGAGGTCGATAACGCCCGCGTGCGGCTTTGCCCGGTAGCCCACGAGCCCGGAAGGCCCCGGCGTCAAGTCCACGGAAAAGCCCAGCCCGTCGTCGATGAGCGCGCCGTCGCCCCCCGTGACGAGGGGACTCTCGGCGTGGCGCCGGGCAAGTTCGGCATCCTCCAGCACCGCCTCGCCGCGGCGGAAGCGGATCTGGTTGAGCCGCAGGCCCGGCCGCACGAGGACCGAGAAGGAGCAGGGACAGATCTCGGCGAAGAGCGGCCCCGCGTAACCCGCGGGGATGCGGTCGAACTCCGTCCCGTCGTCGGCGATAACGCGCGTCAGGCAGTCGACACGGCCGGTGGAGCTCTTGGCGTTGGCGACGGCCGAGACGTCGGCGGGCAGGGCGAGCGCCTCCATCAGGGGCACGACGTAGACGCAGCCCTTCTCCAGCACCGCGCCGTCGTCGAGCGTCATGCGGTGCATCTCGAAATCGGCAAGGCGGTCCGATACGCTCCGCCCCGGACCGGCGAGGAAAGAGGCGCGCACGCGGTGCGCGACGCGGCCGAGGCGCAGGTCGAGGCTCGCCGGCTGCACCTGGTCGGGGTCGAAGGCCGCTGTCGCGCTGATGGCACCCGAGGCCGCGAGTGCGCGGATCGCGTGGTCGGGCAGGACGCCTGCCGTCGCGTCGTCGGTCATGGTCTCCCCCGGGGCTTCGGTCTGCCGTGCAGGAAAGACCGTCGCCGCCCGGAGGGCAAGGCCGTTCGTCTCGGTTCGATCAGTCGGAATTGGTCGGGCTAGCAGGACTTGAACCTGCGACCTTCCGTCCCCCAGACGGACGCGCTACCAGGCTGCGCCATAGCCCGACTGGCGCCGGTTCTAGCGATTTTGCCGACACGCGCAAGGGGCGGCGGCGGAGTTTCGGAAGCGGCTCGCCGCGGACGGGGATCAGGCCTCCGGCGCCGCGACGGGGCGGCCGATCCGGTCGCGGAGCCGTTGCAGATCGGCGACGAGCGCGGCCCGGTCCGCGGCCGTGCCCTCCGTGGTCAGCGCTGCGAGGCGGTCGAGCGAGGCGGCAGCGCCGGGCGGCGCAGGCGCGCCGGGGCCGGGGGTCATGTCCGCGGGTGCGCCCGGCGGCGCAGCCTCCGGTTCGGCCTGCCTGCGCGGTGTGTGCCGGAAGAAGCCGGGCAGCGGCGGAGCGGTGGCATCCGCATCCGTCCCAACCGGTTCGAGGGGCCCGGGCGGGGCCGGTTCGGCGGTTTTAACGGGCGTCTCTGCCGGCATGTCAGACGCGCCGGGCACCGCTGCGGGCGCTTCTGTCTCCTCCCCGGCCGGGACGTCCGGTGCGGCCTCCGACACCTCGGCGCTCTCGGGGCCGTCCACGCCGGATGCTGCCGGCGGATGCTCCGCATCGGGCACTTGGGGCTCGGGAACCCGTTCGGCGCCGGCCGCCTCGGCCGCGGCGTCCTCCGCCCAGGCCGCTTCCTCGGCGATGCCTTCGACGAGTTCGCTCGCCGCCTCGTCGTGGTCGAGCGGCGGGGACAGGGCCGATACCGCCGCGACGCCCTCCTCCCGCAGCATCCTCTGGACGCCCCGCACGGTCATGCCGCGATCGTGCAGGAGCACCTTGATCCCGCCGACGAGCGCCATGTCCGACGGTCGGTAGTAACGCCGGCCTCCGGCGCGTTTCACGGGGCGGATCTGGCTGAATTTCGATTCCCAGAAACGCAGGACATGCGCCGCCACGCCGAGCCAGTCGGCCACCTCGCGGATCGTGCGGAATGCGTCGGGAGACTTGCTCATTCTCTCGTCGGGGAAGACGCCCGCAGGCCGCGGCCCGTACCGCGCATCCCCCGTCTCACCTCCGGTTGCCGACCGCGACGCGATCCTTCATCAGGTGCGACGGCCGGAAGGTCAGCACGCGGCGGGGGCTGATCGGCACTTCCTCGCCGGTCTTGGGGTTGCGGCCGATGCGGGCCGTCTTGGACCGGACCGAGAACGTGCCGAAGGAGGAGACCTTGACCTGCTCCCCGCTGACGAGCGCGTCGGACATGAGTTCCAGCACTCGCTCCACCAGTTGCGCGCTTTCGTTCCGGCTGAGACCCACCTCGCGGAACACCGCTTCGGACAGGTCCATTCTCGTCAACGTCTTTCCGGCCATCGCACCCTTCCTCTCCGATTACTGCCGGACAGGATGCGCGAAGGAATTTCTCACGTCAATGCAGGGGTTTGTGCAACGGTGCTGGGGCGGCGGATCAACGCTACCAGCGCAGGACGACCGAACCCCATGCAAGGCCCCCGCCGATCGCCTCGGCCACCAGCAGATCGCCCGGACGGATGCGCCCGTCGGCCACGGCGACCGACAGAGCCAGCGGGATGGATGCCGCGGAGGTATTGCCGTGATCCTGCACCGTCACCACCACGCGGTCCATTCCCACGCCCATCTTCTGCGCGGTGCGCGTGATGATGCGAAGGTTCGCCTGGTGGGGCACGATCCAGTCGACGTCGTCGGCCGTCACACCCGCCTTCGCAAGTGCCGTCTCGGCAGTTTCCGCCAGTTTTTCAACGGCATGGCGGAAGACCTCGCGCCCCTGCATCCGCAGGACGCCGGCCGAGCCGGACGTGGAGACGCCGCCGTCCACGTAGAGCAGGTCGCGGAAGCGGCCGTCGGAATGGAGGTCGGTGGAAAGGATCCCGCGATCCTCCGGCCCGCCCGTTCCCTCCTGCGCTTCCAGCACCAGTGCGCCCGCGCCATCGCCGAAGAGGACGCAGGTGGAGCGGTCGCTCCAGTCCATGATCCGGCTGAAGGTCTCGGACCCGATCACGGCCACCCGCGTCGCCTGTCCGGACAGGATCAGGGCGTTTGCATTCGCCAGCGCATAGACGAATCCAGCGCAGACCGCCTGCACGTCGAAGGCGAATCCCCCCGTCATGCCGAGGTCCGACTGCACCATGGTCGCGACCGATGGGAAGGTGAGGTCGGGCGTCGACGTCGCCACGATCACCGCGTCGAGATCGCAGGCCGAAAGCCCCGCCATCGCCAGCGCATTGCGGGCGGCGGCGGCTGCCATGCCCGAAGTCGTCTCGGCATCTTCCGCGAAGTGCCGACGCTCGATTCCCGAACGTGTGCGAATCCACTCGTCGGTAGTGTCGAGGCGCGTCTCGAATTCGGCGTTCTCTACCACCCGCGCGGGCAGGTAGTGACCGATGCCGACCGGCACGGCACGAAGAGTCATCCCGTCCCCCCGGTCTTCTGGCCCGCATTGCTGCCTTCGCCGGCGGTGCTGTGACCATCCTCGCCCTG
>CAZUVG010000079.1:0-9631 GCA_964623765.1 uncultured Roseicyclus sp. | reverse complement strand
TTCGAGGACGAGCGCCTGGGCGATGGCGAGGCGCTGCTGCATGCCGCCCGAGAGCGCGGCCGGGTAGGCGCCCGCGACATGCGCCAGCCCGATCCGCTCCAGCGCCGCGTCGGCGCGGTCGCGCGCGGCGCGCCTTGCCCCGCCGAAAAGGCGCCCCAACGGGCGCGAGAGGCCCTCGGCGGCCACGATGTTGTCGCGCACGGTAAGATGCGGGAAGACGGAATAGCGCTGGAACACGATCCCGCGCGAACGGTCGGGCTCGCCCCGGAGCGGCACGCCGTCCACGGTGATCTCGCCGCGCGTGGGCCGCTCCTGGTCCAGCAGGAGGCGCAGGAAGGTGGACTTGCCGCAGCCCGATGCGCCGACGATGGAGACGAACTCGCCCTCGTTTGCAGCCAGGTTCACCCGTTCGAGGATCGGGCGCCGACCGTAGCTCTGGAACAGGTTTTCCACCGCGACGAAGCTCATGCCCGCGCCTCCGCCCAAGGGTAGAGACGGCGCGAGGCCTGCGCCAGCGCCCAGTCGATGGCGAATGCGAGGAAGGTGATCCACGCCACGTAATTCAGGATCACGTCCATGGCGAGGAAGCGGCGAACGAGGAAGATGCGGTAGCCCAGCCCGCTGTCGGAGGCCACCGCCTCGGCGGCGATCAGGAACAGCCACGCCGGGCCGAGCGACAGGCGCAGCGCTGAGAGAAGTCGTGGCATGATCTGCGGCAGCGCCACGTTCAGCGCGATGGCGAGCGTGGAGGCGCCGAGCGTCTGCGCCTTCACGATCTGCTCCTGCGGCAGTTCCATGGTGCGGGCCGAGAGGTCGCGTATCAGGAACGGCGTGATGCCGATGGCGATGAGCGCGACCTTGGCCGCGTCGCCCACGCCCAGCGAGATGAAGAGGATCGGAAGAATCGCGAGCGGCGGGATCATCGAGATCACCGCCACGAAACCCTGCAACGTCGTGCGGACGAGCGGGATCAGGCCGATGGCGAGGCCGAATGTCAGGCCGATGATGGCCGCGATGCCGACGCCGGAGAAGAGGAGCGTCAGGCTCGACAGCGTGTCGCCCCAGAACAGGATTTCGCCCGAGCGGCGATCCTCCTCGGTCATGAGGCGGACCGCCGTATCCGCGAGCGCGGCCGGCGAGGGGAGAACCCGGTCCTGCGGGTTTTCCGCCAGCCGCGCGGCCGAGGCCGCCGAATAGACGAGCCCGACCAGCACAAAGGGGAGGGTCGCGAGGAAGGCCCGGCTCGCCGGGCCGGCACGTCGGTTGATGAGACGCATGGAGCCCGCCCCCGTTCGCGACCTCAGAGGCTTCCGTCGGCGGCCATCTGCATGAAGGACGGATCGAACCGGAGCTGGACGTTCTCCGGGTCGCCGGTGGTCACGCCGCCGGGATACTCGATTCCCACGAAGTCCGGGCTGGGCGCTCCTTCGCCGAGGATGCCCTGATCGAACAGGAACTCCGCCACGTTGACCATCGTCTCGGGCAGCGCCTCGCTTTCCACGAAGGCCACGGCCTCGGCGGGGTCGTAGAACATCTGTGTGGAGTCGAGTTGCGCCTCGTACCCGGCGAGGTCGGTTCCCGAGGCCTCGGCCATGGCGGTGCGCGCGGCGACGCCCTCCTCGGTGTCGGAGGACATGATCGCCATGAGTTCGTACCAGGCGCCGACGAGCGCGCGGCCGAAATCGGGGTTGGCCGCGAGCGTCTCTGTGTTGACGACCATCATGTCGATGATCTCGCCGGGGATGTCGGCGGAGGTGAAGAGGATGTTGGCCTCAGGGTCCTCGGCGATGGTGGAGACGAGCGGGTTCCAGGTGACGACGGCCTCGACCTCGTCGGTCTGGAAGGCGGCGATCATGTCGGCGTCGGAGGTGTTCACGACACCTTCGAGATCGCGCTCGGCCAAGCCGACGCTGTCGAGCGCGCGCGCCAGCAGGTAGTGCGACACCGACAGTTCCACGAGGTTGACCGGCATGCCTTCGAGGTCCTCGAGCGTGCCGTCGCCCTTCATGATCACCGCGTCGTTTCCGTTGGAGAAATCCCCCACGATGAGCGCGGTGGTGTCCACGCCGGAGCCCGAGGGGATCGACAGCGTGTCCATGTTGGTCGCGGAAACGCCGTCGAATTCGCCGGCCGTGTAGAGGTTGATGGACTCGACGTAATCGTTGATCTGCACGATCTCCACGTCGATCCCGTATCGCTCGGCCCAGCGGTCCATGATGCCGCTGTCTTCGAGGTAGCCCCAAGGCATCCAGCCCACGTAGATCGACCACGCAACGCGGAAGCTGTCGCGCTCCTGCGCTGTGGCAAGTGACGGCGCCAGGCAGAGCCCGAGGGCCGTGCCGGCGGCGAGTGCTGTTCTGATCATTTTGCGGCGTCCTCCGTTCGGATCCTCTTGAGCGGGTCCGACCGGGTACGGAACGTGCGGGGAGCGGTCGGACTTTCGACGCAGTGCTCTCCCGGGATTTTGCCCCGCCGTGTACCCTGCCGGAATTTGCCGGCAGGGCTGCATTTCTCGGACCAGCCCCGGCGCCATCCTGCCGGGCGGAACCCTAAATGCTCTGCGCCTCGTCGTCATGGCGAGTCGGCCGCAGGATAGTCAAAGCATCACGAGGATCGCGCGCCAGATCGACCGTCAATGCACAATGAAACGCCCAACATTCGCTTCGCCGCCCAAAGAATGGGCGCAAGCGAGGGGGCGTTCGCAGCGCGCTGGCCTGGCGGATCGTTTCCCGTCCCTACCTGCCGGTGGCCTTGCGATGGCGCTCGATCCCCTGGGCCGACTGAAGGCCCTGGTCCGGGCGCTGCGCAAGACCCGCTTCGTGGCAAAGTCCGGGAAGCTGCGCCCCGACCACCTGCAGACGGCCTTCGAGGACATCGAATAGATCATCGCCAAGGTCGGGAGCAGCAGGATCGGGCCACCGAACGGCAGACCGGCCAGCGCCCGCCCCGTCCAGGCCGGCCAGGCGCTGTCCATGTACGAAGTGGATATGGATGCGAAGCGTCGCGCCGTGCGGCTGCGCAGCGAGATGATCGCGTCGGTCGATGACGGCGCGCCGCCGGTGCGGTAGGAAGTCTCATGACCAGAATCAGCTTTGACCATTGCGTGATCCATGTCGGCGACTGGGAGCGCTCCATGGCCTTCTACCGCGACGTGCTGGATGCGGAGATCGTACCGTACGGCGTCGGCTACGTCTTCCGCTTCGGGGGCGTGCAGCTCAACACGCACGGCCCGGACCAGATCGGCTTCCCGCGGGCCGAGCTGCCCGTGATGCCCGGCGGAAGCGACCTTTGCTTCGAGTGGCATGGCCCGATCGAGGATGCCGTCGCGCATCTCGAGCGTTGGCGGGTGGACGTCGAACTCGGCCCGGTCGAAAGGACCGGGGCCCGCGGTCAGGGGCAGAGCGTGTACTTCCGCGACCCCGACGGTTCGCTGCTGGAGTTCATTTCCTATCGTGGATAGCTCCGAACAATCGGCATCTTTGGTCCCCACACGGAGCGGCGACGCCGCCATGTCCGCTTCCGCGACGCCGGTGGGTTCGGGCTGACATCGCCCGTCCCGCGGCCTATTCCAGGTCTTCCTGGACGAATTCCGGCGAGACGTGGATGTCCGTCGTTTCGAGCCGCCCGGGGCCGAGGTTCTCGAACTTGTGCGGCGTGCCCGCGGGCGCGAGCAGTATGTCGCCCGTCTGCGCCTCGACGGTCTCTTCCCCGATGGTGAAGCGCGCGCGCCCCTGCCGCACGATGAAGACCTCGTCGTAGGGGTGAATGTGCAGTACCGGCCCCGCCCCGATGCGCTCGCTCGAGAAGAACAGGACCGTCACGCCCGCGCCGATGCTGCGTCCCTCGAAGCGCCCCGACCAATCGACCGGATCGCGCGCCCAGTCCGTCCATTTCAGCCTGGTCGCCATTTCCCGTCTCCTCCATCGCGCGGCGAATTTCGCCATGTCGCGGCCGATCCTGCCCGAGCCGCGGCGGAAAAGTCACCGCGAAAATCGGCGATGCCGGTGCCGAGGGACCGCCTTCGGCGTGGCCATCGGCAAGTCCGCGCCCGTCCGGAACGGGAACCTTTCGGCCGCTCGGGCATTTGACGAAGCCGTTTTAGGAGAAACCAATCGGGCCCGTTCGATCTTCGCGGGATGCAAGCGACAGATTTCCGTTACGCTCCCGGGGTAGGATGGCGATGGGGTGTTCGGCACGGAGGGGAGGATGCCTGTCGACGAGCTTGGCCTGAGCGCCGATGACGTCCGCGCTCTGCTGCGTGGGCAGCTGCCCGAGCTTGCCGGCGAACGTATCGTCCACATGAAGTCGACGGGGACGGACAACAATCTGTTCCGCGTCGGGGACAGCCACGTGCTGCGCGTGCCGAGGCGCAGCGAGGCCATTCCCCTGCTGGGCAAGGAACTGGACTGGCTGCCGCGCCTCACGCCGCTTCCGCTCGAGGTGCCGATGCCGGAAGCGCGCGGCCGGGTGCCGGGGTCCGACTGCACGGAATTCGGCGTCTTCCGCTGGATCGAGGGCGGTCCCGCCATTCCGTCCACGCTCCGGGATCCCGTGGATGCCGCCCGTCGGCTGGCCGCGTTCATCGATACGCTCCATCGCAAGGAAACGGCCGGTGCGCCAAAGGCGGGGGAGGCCAATCACCGGCGCGGCGTGGCGCTTGTCGATCTCGATACGGTGACGCGCGCGCGCATTCGCATGCTGTCCGACGAGATCGACGCATCCAAGGCCGTGGCGATGTGGGAAGAGGCCTGCGCCAGCACCTTCCGCGGCCGGCCGGTCTGGCTTCACGGTGATTTGAGCGCGGGTAATCTGGTCGCTCGAGACGGCGATCTGGTGGGCGTCATCGATTGGGGCCTCGCCGCCGTGGGCGATCCCGCCGCCGACCATGCCGCCGCATGGACCTGGATCGTGCCACGTGCGCGGCCTGCCTTCCGGGATGCGCTGGGGCTCGAGGACGAGGCGTGGACGCGGGCGCGGGGCTGGGCCATCTACACCGCCGTGATCGCGCTTTCGCATTACCGCGGCGGGCGGAACGAGGCGCTGTCGCGACAGTGCCGGGTGACGCTGGAGCGGCTCGACCTGACGCACTGACCGCGGCGGCCGGCACCCGATGCGTTCAGCCGTCTCCCACCCACCTTTCGAGATCCGCGATGCGGCTTCGGTTCAGCCCCACCGCGTCCGGCACGCTGGCCGCCGACCAGTCTCGCGACAGCGCGGCCGCGGCGTCAAAGGACGCCGCGCTCTGCAGCCTGCGCAGCTCGTCCCATCCGACCGGCACCGCGACGGGGGCGCCGGGCCGTGCGCGCATCGAGAAGGGCGCGACCGCCGTGGCGCCGCGCTCGTTCCTGAGCCAGTCGACGAAGATCCTTCCCTTGCGCTTCGCTTTCGACATCTCGGCGAGGAACCGGTCCGGGTGGGCCGCCGCGAGCCCCTGGGCAAAGACGCGGGCATAGAGCTTCACCGTGTCCCAGCCGGCCGTGCGGCGCAGGGGCACGACGACGTGCACGCCCTTGCCGCCCGTCACCAGGGGCCAGGACGGCAGACCCAGATCCGCGAGGATGTCGCGGATGTCCCGTGCGGCGGCGGCCACGTCCGGAAAGGCCACGCCCTCGTCCGGGTCGAGGTCGAAAACCATCCGGTCGGGACGGTCCAGCCGGTCGCGCCGCGCACCCCAGACGTGGAACTCGAGCGTGCCCATCTGCACCGCAGCCACCAGCCCGGCCGCGTTCGTGACATACATGTAGTCGGCCGTCTTGCCGTTCGACTCCTCGATCTCGACCGTCTTGAGCGCGTCCGGCCAGCCCTTGCCGCGGTGCTTCTGGAAGAACCGCTCACCGGCGAGCCCCTCGGGCATCCTTACGAGCGAAAGGGGCCGGTCGGCGGTCTCGACCAGCATCCGGTCGGCGATCGCCTCGTGGTATTCCGCGACCTCGCGTTTCGTCAGGCCCGCCTTCGGGTAGACCTCTCGTCCGGGGCTCGAAACGGAGATGCCCGCGATCTCCACGCGATCCTCGCCTGCCATCCTGTCGCCTCCCAGCTTTACCGTGCGTGCGGGCTTGTCCTCGCGGCGGCCGAGGAACACCGCGTGCCGCAGGCGTCCCTCCGACGTCATTTCGGCATATTGCACTTCGGCCACCAGGTCGGGCCGAACCCATGTCACGCCGCGCGCCTCCGGCTTCGGGACAACGGCCGCCGGCGTCTTGCGGGCGCGCGGTTTCATGGCGCGGGCGAGTTCGTCCATCGTCTCGGCGTCGAAACCCGTGCCGACCTTGCCGACATAGGTCAGCCTGTCGCCCTCCCACGCGCCAAGCGCGAGGGAGGAGAAGGCGCGCCCGCGCTTGTCGCTCTCCTGCCAGCCGAGGATGACGAACTCGTCACGCCGCTCGCACTTGACCTTGAGCCAGTCGCGGCTGCGCCCCGCGCGATAGGGTCGATCCACGCGCTTGCAGACAAGGCCCTCGCCGCGCGCCGCGCAGATCCGGTCGAAAGCGCCCTCGGCATCCGAACGAATGATGGGCGAGAGGTCCACCTGCCCGAGCGGCGGGGCCGGTTTGAACAGCCTCTCCAGCCTCTCCCGCCGATCCTCGAGCGGTTTGCCCGAAACATCCTCCCCCTCCAACTCGAGGAGGTCGAAGGCGTAGAAGCGGAACGGCCCGCCCGCCTTGATCGCCTTCTGCAGGTTGGAGAAGCCGTCCAGCCCCGCGCCCGCCACGATCTCTCCGTCGATCAGCGCGCTGTCGCAGTCGATGGGCGCGAAGGCTGGGCGGAGGCCATCGAAGCGCTCCGACCAGTCGTGCCCGTTCCGCGTGAAGAAGCGCGGCCCGCCCTGCCCGAGCGCCACCAGCGCGCGGTATCCGTCGAACTTCAGCTCGTGCCACCAGTCGGGGCCGTCCTTCAGGTCGTCGGCGAGCGTGGCGAGCTGCACCTTGCGGAAGCCCGGGCGCCTGCCCTCCTGCGGCCAAAGCGGCTGCGGATCGGCACCCGCGGCGATCTCACGGTTGGTCCTGTTCGTCGAGACGCTGCGCCGGTAGCGCGTCACCGGATCGCGCTGCCCCGCCGCGTCGTCCTCGGCCTTGATGAGGAGCCAGTTCTCGCGCCGCTTGTCGGATGCGCGCCGTCCCTTCATTTCCACGAGGTCCCACAGCCCCGTAAGCCGCCGTCCGTGAAGGCGGAAACGGAGATGCCCCTTGGCGAGACCTTCTTCTACAGGAATTGTCGGAGACCAGTGCCCTATGTCGAAGAGCATCACGGTGCCCGCGCCGTAGTTTTTCTCCGGGATCACGCCCTCGAAGCCGAGATAGGAGATCGGGTGATCCTCGGTCTGCACAGCCAGACGCTTCTCCTCGGTGCGGAAGGACGGCCCCTTCGTTACCGCCCAGCTCAGCAGCGCGCCGTCCCATTCGAGGCGAAGGTCGAAGTGCAGCCTGCGCGCGTCATGCCGCTGCATGGAGTAGCGGAGCGCAAGGCCCGCGGGATCGCCCGCGCCCCGCGGTTCCGGCGTCTCGTCGAAGTCGCGCTTGGCGAGGTAGCGGTCCAGTCGGGACATCGGCCGTCAGCCCGTCTTGCGCCGTCCGCCCGAGGAGGCGCCGGAGGATTTCGACCCGCCTGACGACCGGCCAGAGGACTTCGCCCCGCCCGGGGACTTCCGCGCGCCACCCTTGCCCTTGTCTTCCTTCAAGCTCTCCTTCAGCGCCGACATGAGGTCCACGACGTTCTCGCCCCGCGGCGCCTCGTCGCCGCCTGCGCGGGCGCGCGGGGTCTTGCTGCTGGACCGCTTCGCCTCGATCAGCTCGCGCAAGGCGGTGTCGTAGTGGTCCTCGTATGCCGCGGCGTCGAAGGCGCTCGTCTTGCGCTCGATGAGCCGGGTCGCGACCGACAGAAGCTCCTCGTCCGCCGTCTCGTCTTGGATGTCGGAGAACATCGGCTCGGCCTCCTTCAGCTCGTCCGCGTAGTGCAGCGTCTCGAGCAGCAGGCCATCGCCGCAGGGCCGGATCGCGCAGAGGTATTCCCTGCCGCGCATCGTGAGTTGCCCAAGGCCCACCTTCTCGGACTGTCGCAGCGCGTCGCGCACGACCCGATAGGCGTCCTCGGCGAGGTCGTCGGTCGGCACCACGTAGTATGGCTTGTCATAGTAGAGCGGCGGGATCTCGCAGAGGTCGACGAACTGCACCAGTTCGAACGTCTTCTTCGTCTCCAGCCGGATCGCATCCACCTCGTCCTTCTCCAGCAGGAGGTACTCGTCGTTGCCGACCTCGTAGCCCTTCAGGATCTCGCCGGGGTCCACCGGGCCGATCCCCGGCACGGTCTTCTCGTAGCGCACGCGCTTGCCCGAGGGGCCGTGGATCTGGCGGAAGCTCACGCGCGCCCCCGAGCGGGTGGCGGAGTGGATCTCGACGGGGATGGACACGAGGGACAGGCGAAGCTGGCCCTTCCAGACGGCGCGCGATGCCATGGAAATCTCCGGTTTCCATGTCAGAACGCGGCAGGAGGCCGGAGGTTCAGTTTCGCAACGGATTCCGGAAAGGTCCGGGCGCCCTGATCCCAGCGAGTCAGGCGACGAACTCTTCCTGCCCCTGTGGGTCCTTCTGCACGTCGCGCGGCGCGTCGCTTCGCCCGAGTATCATGCCTGCCGCCGCGACGGCAGCATCGCGGTAGGGCATGAGGACAAGATCGGCGCCGGCCGCGGTCAGATCGCCAACGCTCGAGGCACGGTGTGCCGCGACCGCAACGCGGCCGTCGAAGCCGAGGTCGCGCATGGCCCTGAGCAGCGCCCTGCGCGGGTCGTCATGGGTGAGACCCGTGTCGTGCTCGGGAACAGCCAGGACGAGCCAGCGCGCGGAGCGCAGCGGAAGGTGGCCGAGGAACTCGGGGTCCGTCGCGTCGCCGAACAGGACGTCGTAGCCCTGCGCGCTGGCATGGCGCACGGCCTCCGGGCTGAAGTCGACGCCCAGCACTTTCAGGCCCCCCGCACGCAATTCCGACCCGATCCCGAGGCCGTATCGCCCCAGCCCGAAGAGGATCACGTCGTGCGGCCCGGCCTCGTGGGCGGCATCCTCCCGCGTCTCTCCCGCGCGTCTGCGCTCGAAGATGCCGAGAAGGGGCTCCATCCGGTCGTAGATCTGGTGCGAGAAGGTGATCATGTAGGTGGAGGCCGCGATGGTCACGAGGCCCACCAGCGTCACCAGCCCCAGAGCCTCGTCCGCAACGTGCCCGATGGCAACGCCCATCGCCATGAAGATCAAGGAGAACTCGCTGATCTGCGCCACCGTGAGGCCGGCGAGGAAGCCGGTCCTCTTGCGGTAGCCCATGGCGCCCATGATGGCGAGCACGATGAGCGGGTTGCCGATCAGGACGAAGGCCGAAAGGACCATGGCCGGCCAGACCGCAGCGCCAAGGACCGAAAGGTCGAGCGAGGCGCCGAGCGCGATGAAGAAGAACAGCAGCAGGAAGTCCCTCAGCGAGGCGAGCCGCGCGGCGATGGCCTCCCGGAAGGGCGTCGAGGCGAGCGACACTCCGGCCAGCAGCCCGCCCAGTTCCTTGCCGAAGCCGAGGTAGTGGCCGACGGCGGCCAGCAGCGCGGCCCAGCCGATGGCGAAGGAGACGAGCAACTCCGGAGCCTGCGAAAGCCGTT
>CAZUVG010000078.1:0-9825 GCA_964623765.1 uncultured Roseicyclus sp. | reverse complement strand
CACGATCCCATGGAGATGACGTAGCGCGGCTCGGGCATCTGGTCGTAGACCTTGCGGAGCGCGGGCGCCATCTTGTTGGTCAGGGTTCCCGCCACGATCATGACGTCGGACTGGCGCGGGGATGCGCGCGGCGCGACGCCGAAGCGCTCCAGATCGTAGCGCGGCATCGACGCGTGCATCATCTCCACCGCACAGCAGGCAAGCCCGAAGGTCATCCAGTGGAGCGAGCCTGTGCGCGCCCAGTTGATGATGTCCTCGGTCGAGGTGACGAGAAACCCCTTGTCCTGAAGCTCCCGGTTCAGGGTCTGGGTCGAGACCTCCCGGTCGATCCCGGCGTGGTTCGGATTGGTTGCGACGCCCATGGCGGCTCCCTTCGTCGTTCGAGCGTGAGATACGGCTCGCGGCCCTGCCGGTCAACGCCACGCGCGCCCGTGTCGCGCCACCTGCCCCGGCAAGAACATAGCACGAAGGCGCAACTTTCTCACTCCCAGTCGAGCGCGCCCTTCTTCCACTCGTAGGCGAAGCCCACGGTGAGGACGGCGAGGAAGACCATCATCGACCAGAAGGCCGCCATCGAGATGTCCTGCAGCGCCACCGCCCAGGGGAAAAGGAAGGCGATCTCGAGGTCGAAGATGATGAACAGGATCGACACCAGATAGAAGCGCACGTCGAACTTCATCCGCGCGTCGTCGAAGGCGTTGAAACCGCATTCGTAGGCCGAGACCTTCTCGGGGTCGGGGTTGCGCACCGCCACCACGACTGCCGCGAGGATCAGCACGAGGCCCAGGCCGATGGCGAGCCCGAGAAAGATCAGGATCGCGGCGTAGTTGGACAGAAGCTCCGGCATGAGCGCTCCACTGTCGGACATCGGCGCGGCGCGCCTTCCGGGTCGACGCCGGTCTATCCCCGCGCCCCGCCACGGTCAACGCCCGCCGGGGTGCGGCAAAAGGAAGGGCCGCCGGCGGACAGGGCTCCGCCGGCGGCCCCGGGTCTCGCAACGACCGCGACCTTACGAGCCGTCGCCGGCGCCGCCCGGGATCATCCGGTGGATCTGGCCGGCGTCGACCGAGGCGTAGAGGTTGCCGTCCGGCCCCAGCACCAGCGCGCGGAACCGTCCGGGCTCCATCGGCAGGGTCATCTCGGTGACATCGTTCACGGTCAGGTCATCGTCGAGA
Source organism: uncultured Roseicyclus sp. (assembly GCA_964623765.1). Taxonomy (GTDB): domain Bacteria; phylum Pseudomonadota; class Alphaproteobacteria; order Rhodobacterales; family Rhodobacteraceae; genus Roseibacterium. The sequence goes on along the minus strand of CAZUVG010000078.1, from coordinate 8,650 downwards.
TCCAGCACGTCGATCCGCTGACCGATGGGCGTCCCGCCGAAGCCGATTCCCATGAAGCCGACAACCGCGTCACCTTCCCAGTCGCCCCATTCCTCGCCCTCGAGGATGGTGATGGAGGTGATGCCCTGGGAGTAGTTGTTGTTCTCCCAGATCGGCGCCATCGCGTCCGGGTAGGTCTCGAAGTCCGTCATCGGCATGAAGGCCGCCCGCTCGTAGCGGTTCATGCCCTCCATCTGGTTGGGCATGTAGCCGCAGTAGTCGTCCGGGCAGTCGCCACGTCCGGCCATGTTGTCGCGCGGATCCCAGCCGCCGTTGCCGCCCGCGACGAGCGGCGTGATCTCGTCGGAATGCCATGGCCCGTGCTCGGTGATGATTGGCGTGCCGTCCGGGGCGAAGGTGATTCCCTGCACGTTGCGATGGCCATAGGTGAAGATGCGCGGATCGAAGCCCTCGGGCGTGCCCTGGTCCGGGGCACCCTCGCCGTCGGTGGTGATCCGCAGCACCTTGCCCCCGAGGCTGCGGGGATCCTGCGGGATCGTCGGATTGTGGTTGTCGCCGGTGGTCACGTAGAGGTACCCGTCCGGCCCGAAGCGGATGCGCCCGCCGTTGTGAGCGCCCGGATCACCGAAGGGATGGTCGGTGGGATCGGTCTTGTAGGGAATCTCCGCGACGATGTCGGTACGGTCCGAGACCTCCGTGAAATCCTCGTTTACCGTCATACGCAGCACGCGGTTCGTCGGCGGGTCCGACATGTCCGAGACCGAGTACACGTAGATCCTGCGGTTTTCCTCGAAGTCCGGGTCGATCGCGACACCGTTCATCCCCGCCTGCCCGTTGCAGAACAGGTCGTCGGCCTGCGTTGCGTAACCCTCGCTGTCGGTCATGCCGAGCAGGTTGTTAACCTCGCCGTCGCCCGTGCGGACCGACAGTCCGCGGCAGAGTTCCGTGAAGAACAGCGTGCCGTCCGGCAGGAAGGCCATGTCCCAGGGCACCTCCAGCCCGTCGACGACCACCTCGTGGCCGAGGCTCGTCGTGTTCGGGCTGGTCTGAGCGGCGGCCGGCACGGCGCCTGTGGCGAGCGCGGTGGCTGCCATCACGAAGGCTGCGTGCGGCGTGAATGGTCGGATGGTCATGGAGTATCCTCCCCGTCTGATGCGTCGTCGGCGCTTCAACGCGCTCATAACGAACGCCCGGACGATGACGCGGTTCCGCGGACGGCCTGCGGGGGCGCCCGGGCGCTCCCCCAACGCCGGGAGTTCCACGCGACGTCCCCCCTGCAGCGGGACGGCCGAGGTCGGCAAAAACGGGGTCAGATCTCCAGCACCACGGTCCCGAGCTTGTCGCCTGAGGCCACGAGGTCATGGGCCCCGGCGCAATCGGCGAGGCTTCCGCCCGGGACCACCGCATGGCTCAGCACGCCCGCCTCCAGCCACCCGGTCAGCTGCCGTTCGCCCGCCCGACGCGCCGCGCCCCGAAGCCGGTAGACGATCAGCATGTGCAGCCGCACGTCCTTGAACATGAACGGGTAGAAGTCGAGCCGCGGCGCCATCTCCGCGGCCGAGGCATAGGCCGCGATCGTGCCCCCCGGCCGGATCAGCGCGAGGTCGGCGGCCTGGTTTGCGCCGAAATCGACTTCGACGATCCGGTCGACGCCCGCACCGCCGGTCATGTCCATGACGGCCTCCGCGACGTCGGCCTCGCGGTAGTTCACCCATTCCTCCGCCGTGGAATGGCGCGCCTTCTCCGCCGAGGAAACGGTCGCGATCACCCGCGCGCCCGCGGCCCGCGCCATCTGCACGGCGTAACGCCCGACCGTTCCCGCCCCACCCGTGACGAGCACCGTACGCCCCTCGACCGGTCCGTCTCCCATGACGGCGTACCACGCCGTCATGGCCGGGATGCCGAGACAGGCCCCTTCCGCGAAGGACGTGCCCCCGGGAAGCCGCACCGCCTGCTCCCCGGGCAGGGCCACCAGTTCCGCCGCCGTGCCGAAGGCCCGCTGCCAGCCGGCGTTCCAGACCCAGACGCGCTCGCCGAGGCGGGCGGGGTCGACGCCCGCGCCCACTGCCTCGATCACGCCGGCCCCGTCCGAATGGGGGATCACCCGGGGGTGGGCCATGCTCGCCCCCGGCCGGGCGCCCGCCCGGAGCTTCACGTCCGAGGGATTCACGCCGGAGGCACGGAGGCGAACCAGCACCTCCCCCGGCGCCGGCGACGGCGCCTCCGTCTCTCCGATCGTCAGCACTTCCGACGCCACGCCGAACCGCTCGTACCAGACCGCCTTCATCCCGCTCTCCATTTCTCCGCCCCTTCATCCTTGTCCGCAAACCCCGGCGCAGCCGGCGGGGGCAGCGCCCCCATATACGGAAAATGTCGTGCACCGCGCCAGCGGCGCGCCGCCGGGACGGCCCGCGAAGCGGTCGCGCCCTCTCATTCCATCCAGCGCGCCCTGCGCTTCTCGAAGAATGCGGCGATGCCCTCCGCGCTCTCGCCGTCCTCCCAGCGGCCAACGAGCGCCTCGATCGTCATCGCGACCTGCGCCTCGTCCACCGGCCGCGCGAGATCGGCGACGAGTTTCTTGCCCGCCGCCACGGCCCCCGGGGCTGCCGCGAGAAAGGGCGCGATCTCCGCCTCAACGGCCGCGTCGAGCTCCGCATCCGGCACCGCGCGGGCGAGCAAACCCAGCCCCACCGCCTCCGCCGCGCCGAAGACCCGGCCCGAGAAGAACACCCGCCGCGCCCGCGCCGCGCCCATGCGCGCCACGACGTAGGGCCCGATCGTCGCCGGGATCAGCCCGAGCCGAACCTCCGTCAGCCCGAAGCGCGCGCTCTCCACCCCAACGGCCACGTCGCAGACCGCGATCAGCCCGATGCCTCCGCCGAAAGCCTGCCCTTGCACGCGCCCGATCAGCGGCTTCGGCATCGTGTCGAGCGCACCCAGCATCTCGGCGAGGCGGCGGGCCTCGCCGGCGCGGGTGGCGGCATCGGCCTCCATCTGCGCCCGCATCCAGCCCAGATCGCCCCCCGCCGAGAAGGACGCCCCGGATCCCGTCAGCACCACGACACGCACCGCCGGGTCACGCCCAAGTCGCCCCGCGGCCTCGGTCAGCTCGGCGATCATCGTTGCGTCCATGGCATTGTGCCTCTTGGGCCGGTCCAACGTCAGGCGGGCCACCCCGCGCGGGTCTACCGACACCTCGATCGTCTCAGCCATCACTCTCGCCCCCCATGTTCATGGCGCAACCGCCCCCCTGCCGCGCCAATCCATTCGACCAAGAAGCCGCAGCTTCGGCAGCGTGGCGAGGGGCAGCGCCCGGCCGGGGCAGCAGGACGCCACGGATCGAACCCGCCGCCGATCCCGGTCGCCCTTGCCCATCGCAGGTTTCATGCCCCGGACGGCGGCGCCCCTCATGCCGCCCCCGCGCGCATCGCCCGCGCCATCGCGGCGGCCTCGGCGATCATCGACCGGTCCAACCCCGTTTCGTGGCCAAGCGCGGCGAGCCGGTCGGCCAACGTCTCGGTCGCCACGTTGCCCGCCGCCCCGGGCGCGTAGGGGCAGCCGCCGAGGCCGCCCACGGCCGCGTCGAAGACCCTTAGGCCACGCTCCAGCGCCACCTCGACATTGTCGAGCGCGCGACCGTCGGTGTCGTGGAAATGACCCGCGAGCCGGGCCGCCGGCACTTCATCCAGAACGGAAGCCAGCATCGCGTCGACGCCCTCGGGCGTCGCCCGGCCGATCGTGTCGCCAAGCGAGATCTCGTAGCAGCCGAGATCGCGCAGACGCGCGGCCACGCGCGCCACCTCTCCGGGCGCGACCGGCCCGTCGTAGGGGCATTCCACCGCGCAGGAGACGTAACCGCGCAGGGGCACGCCATCGGTCTTCGCCGCCTCGGCCACCGGGACGAAGCGCGCGAGGCTCTCCCCGATCGTCGCGTTGAGGTTGGCCCGCGAGAAGCCTTCCGAGGCCGAGGCGAAGATCGCCACTTCGTCCGCCCTCGCCGCACGCGCCCGCTGGTAGCCCATCATGTTGGGCGTGAGCGCGGCGTATCGCACGCCGGGCGCGCGGACGATGGCGGCCAGCACCTCGGCGCCGTCGGCCATCTGCGGCACCCGCCGGGGCGAGACGAAGCTCGCCGCCTCGATCCGCCGGAAGCCCGCCGCGCCGAGCAGGTCGATCAGTGCGACCTTCTCCGCCGTCGGGATCTTGCGCGCCTCGTTCTGCAGCCCGTCGCGGGGGCCCACCTCGAAGATCTCAACCGCCGCGTCCGTCATCACCCCTCCCGCGGCCACGGCGCGTAGTAGTCGCGCGTGTAGAGCCGGCGTTCGCCATCGAGCGGCAGGCTCGCGATGAAACCCGGCCGCGCGGTGACCCGGTCATACCACGCCTGCAGCGGTGCGAAGCCTGATGTCCGGGCGAAATGGCGGGCCATGTAGACCGCCTGCCCCACGCTCACGTCTGCTGCCGAGAAGCCGGTGTCTAGCAGGTAGTCACGGCCCTCGAGACGCCCCGCGATGGCCGCGAAGCATTTTTCCGCCCGCTTCGCCTCCAGCGCCATGACGACCGGCGAGCGCATGTGGTCCTCGCGCAGCGCGATGTGCTGCTGCGTGAGCGTCGCGACATGATGGGTCAGCGTCTCGGAGAAATGCACCCAGATCAGCCAGTCGGCCCGCTCGGGATCGCCCGGCATCCGGCCCATGGCGGTCTCGGTGAAGCGCTCGCAGAGGACCTCGGTGATCGCGCCCGTCTCCCAGATCGTGCGGCCGTCCATCTCCAGCGCCGGTATCCGCCCCGCGGGGTTGAGCGAGAGGTATTCCGGCGAGCGCAGCGTCCGGTCGAAGGGCCACTCGACCACCTCGAAGTCGACGGCGAGTTCGTGCAGGAGCCACAGCGTCCGCATGGACCGGGACTGGGGCACGTGGTGCAACCGGATCATGCCACAGCCTCCTCCGCCTTCAGCACGACCAGCGTCGCCCCCGCCTCCACCTGCGCGCCCTCGGCGGCAAGGACTTCCTCCACCACCGCGTCGCGGCCCGCGGTCAGCGCGTGCTCCATCTTCATCGCCTCCAGAACGGCAAGCCTCTGGCCGCGCTCCACCCGGTCGCCCGGCGATACCAGAACGGCCTTCACGAGTCCCGGCATCGGCGCCTCCACGCGGTCGCCGCCCGCGCCCGCCATTTCGGCAAGCGCGAGCGGGTCGGGCACGCTGAAGACGTGTGCGGCACCCTCTAAGACGGCCACGCGGCCATCCAGCCGAACCGCCCGCATCGTCCCGCCCGCCACGCGCCAGTCCTCGCCCGAGCGCTCCACGTCCAGCACAGCTTCCCCGGTCGTCACGCGGTAGCGTCCGGGCCCGATCGTCTCCACCGCGACATCCATCGCGGCACCGCCCCGCTGCAGCCGCACGCCCCGTCTGAGTGGCGCCCAGAGCGCGAAGCCCTGAAGCGCCCCGGCATCTCCGTCGAGACCCATCGCCGTCAGCGCGGCCACCGCCGTCGCAGCCGCCCCCGGCTCAGCAGGCGCGGCGAGTTCGTCGAGATGGGCGTCGATCAGACCCGTATCCACGTCGCCCGCGGCGAAGCGCGGATGCCGGACCAGTGCCGACAGGAAGGAAAGGTTCGTCACCGTCCCCGCGATCTCGGTCATGGCGAGCGCCCGCTCCATGCGCCTGAGCGCTATGTCGCGCGTCTCGCCGTGGGCGACCAGCTTCGCAATCATCGGGTCGTACCACGGGCCGATCTCGTCGCCCGGCCCGACGCCGGTGTCGATCCGCGCGCCCTCACCGAAACGCAGGTGATCGAGCCGCCCGGTGGCCGGCAGGAAACCCGCCGCCGCGTCCTCGGCGTAGAGGCGCGCCTCGAGGGCATGTCCGCGGATCGACAGGTCCGCCTGCGCTGCGGGCAACGGCTCCCCGGCCGCCACGCGGAGTTGCCATTCGACGAGATCGACCCCGGTGATCGCCTCGGTCACCGGATGCTCCACCTGGAGGCGCGTGTTCATTTCCATGAAGTAGAACCGATCCGGCCTGAGCCCGGCGGAGGCGTCCACGATGAACTCCACCGTGCCCGCGCCGGAATAGCCGATGGCCTCGGCCGCGCGGACGGCCGCCGCACCCATCTCCGCCCGCATTTCCTCGGTCATGCCGGGCGCGGGCGCCTCCTCGATCACCTTCTGGTGGCGGCGCTGGAGCGAGCAATCGCGCTCGAACAGGTGCACCGCGCGGGTGCCGTCGCCGAAGACCTGCACCTCTATGTGCCGCGGCTTCTCGACGAACTTCTCGATCAGGACCGTGTCGTTGCCGAAGGCCGTCGCGGCCTCGCCCTTCGCCGAGGCGAGCGCTTCCATGAACTCGGGCGGCGCGGCAACCTTGCGCATCCCCTTGCCGCCACCGCCCGCGACGGCCTTGATGAGCACCGGGTAGCCGATCGCGTCCGCCGCGCCCGCAAGATGCCCGGGATCCTGGCTATCGCCGTGATAGCCGGGAACGACGGGCACGCCCGCCTCCGCCATCAGCCGCTTCGCCGCGTCCTTGAGGCCCATCGCCCGGATCGCGCGGGCCGACGGACCGACGAAGACGAGCCCGGCGGCCTCGACCGCCTCGACGAAGTCCGGGTTCTCGGACAGGAAGCCGTAGCCCGGATGGATCGCCTGCGCGCCGGTCACCAGCGCCGCCTCCACGATGGCATCGCCGCGCAGGTAGCTCTCGGCAGGCTTCGGGCCCCCGATGGGCACGGCGGCGTCCGCCATGGCCACGTGACGTGCGCCGCGGTCGGCCTCGGAGAATACCGCCACGGTCGAGACGCCCAGCCGCCGGCAGGTCTCCATCACGCGGCAGGCGATCTCGCCGCGGTTGGCGATCAGGATGCGCTCGAACATCAGTCGGTCTCCCCCAGTGCGCTCTCGAGCGCCCGCCGCGCCTCGGCTCCGAGGGCCACGAGCAGGACACGGCCGACCGGCGGCCAGGCCTGCGCCCGGATGGTGCGCACGGCGATCGCCGCCGCACGGTCGGCCGGGAAGCCGTGGACGCCGGGCAAAATCGCCGGGAAGGCGGCGGATCGCGCCCAGACCTCGCAGGCCCGTGCCAGGCGTGCCACATGCCCCTTGCGGCCCGGCGCCACGGGGCGGTCACATGCGCACGGATCGAGACCCACCTGGCCGATGCGGGCAGGGCCGAAGCCCGGCACCTGCGCGGTTGTCCCGAGGGAGACGGTCAGGCCCATGGTGCCGCCCCGTCGGCGAGGTCCTCGACGACCTCGAACCGCTCCCACAGGAGTTCCATGTCCGGGGCAAAGATGCCCGCGCGTCTGTAATAACGCTCGTGGCCCGCGCGCCAGCCAGCGAGGTCCGCGTCCTCGCCCTCCATCAGCGCCATCTCCTCGGTCATCCCGGCGAACGTCACGCGCCGTAGCTCCAGCGTCCGGGTGACGAGCTGCGGGCGGCCGTCGAAATCCACTGCGACGTCGCAGCGCCCGACCACTGGCGCATCCTCGCCGCCCGCGATCTCGGCCAACGCCGTGCAGGTCGCCCGCTTCCGCCCCGACCGCACGAGCGACAGAAGCGCGTCGCACAGCGCGGGGCTGTCGCCGAAACGGTAGCTCACCGCGCCCGGGTATCGCGCTGCCACGTCCTCGAAGGTCACGCCCATGTGCTTCATCGTTCTCCCGCTACGCCCATCGGCCAATGCAATGCACGGGGCCGGAGGGACGCGCCTCACATCCGGAACACGCCGAACCGCGTCTCGCCCACCGGCGCGTTCAACGCCGCGGACAGCGACAGCGCCAGCACCTCGCGGCTCTTGCGCGGATCCACGATCCCGTCGTCCCAGAGCCGCGCGGAAGCATAGAGCGGATGGGACTGTCGCTCGAACATCTCCGTCACGGGTTTCCGGAACGCCTCTTCCTCCTCCGCGGGCCAGTCCTCCCCCGCCTTCTCCATCGCCGCGCGCTTGACGGTGGCAAGCACGCCCGCCGCCTGAGCGCCGCCCATGACCGAGATGCGGGAGTTGGGCCACGTCCAGAGGAAGCGCGGCGAATAGGCCCGCCCCGCCATGCCGTAGTTCCCCGCCCCGAAGGAGCCGCCGACCAGCATCGTGACCTTGGGCACGGCCGTCGTCGCCACAGCCGTCACCATCTTCGCCCCGTGCCGCGCGATCCCCTCGTTCTCGTATTTCCGCCCGACCATGAAGCCGGTGATGTTCTGCAGGAAAACGAGCGGGATCCTGCGCTGCGAGCAGAGCTCGACGAAATGCGCGGCCTTCTGCGCGCTCTCCGAGAACAGGACACCGTTGTTGGCGACGATGCCCACGGGCAAGCCCATGATCTCGGCGAACCCGGTGACGATGCTCTCGCCGAAACGCGGCTTGAACTCGTCGAACCAGCTGTCGTCGACGACCCGCGCGATCACCTCGCGGATGTCGTAGGGCGTGGACAACCTCGCCGGGACCGCGTCGAGGATTTCCTCGGGATCATGGGCCGGGGGGCGTCCGCCAAGGGCGGGACCTCTCCCGCCACTCGGCCCGAGCGAGCCCACCGCGCGCCGCGCCAGCGCCAGCGCATGTGCGTCGTCCTCGGCGAGGTAATCCGCAACACCCGACAACCGCGTGCGGACGTCGCCTCCGCCCAGTTCCTCGGCCGAGACGACCTCTCCCGTCGCC
>CAZUVG010000077.1:0-9893 GCA_964623765.1 uncultured Roseicyclus sp. | reverse complement strand
CGGCGCGGAGGCCGAGGCTGCGCTGCAACTCGATCTGCATCGAAAGCAGCGCGTTGGCGATCTCGTAGGCCGCGATACGCTCAACGGCGAGAAACGCCGCCTCGTTGACGCAAAGACCCGGCTGCGCCGCCGCCCCGTGCAGGGCAAGCGGTGCGGTGTCTCCCGCGGGGGGCGTATGCGGTGGCACGACGGTCATTCGACCAAATCCTCTCGCCCAAAAAGCGTCTTCGTGAAAGTCGCGACTGCAGCGACCTGAAGTATACACGTCGGCAGGCGGCCTTGATAGCGTCCGGAAGCGCGCGGGGCCCATACGGGTCCTGATGGCACCAAACGGATGCTCGGCCGTCACGCGTCGAAGCGAAGGTTCATGTCCGCGATCCTCAAGTCGCAGATTTCAGCGCGCTGCCGATGTTCCGCCGCCAAGTCGCTGGTCGCGGCGCGGGTCGCGTTTGCACGGCAAACATCGTCCGGACCGTATCAGGAAGTCGAACCGCCGGAATTGCTCGACCGTTCGCTCTGGTGGGAGCTGCGCAGGACGACGGGACATTCCATCCGGAACTGCGGGTTCCCACCCGGCTCGGAGTGCAGCAGCCGCTGCGTGGCCCATTGCCCCATCTCGCGGTGGGGCAGAAGAACGGTGGAAAGAGGCGGGTTGAGGTGCTGCGCGATCTCCTGGTCGTCGTAGCCCATTACCGCGATCGTTTCGCCTATCCTCTCGCCGCGCTCCTTCAGGGCCTCGTAGCAACCGACGGCCATCAGGTCGTTGGCACAGAAGATCGCGTCGGGCCGGGTGCGGTCCATGATCGCGTGCGTCGCCGCGTGGCCGCCCGACGGCAGGAAGTTCCCGGTCTCGATCAGGGCCGGGTCCACGGTCAGTCCCGCAGACCTGATCGCCCGCTCGTATCCCTCCATCCGCTGATCGGAGGCGTCCATCCACGTCTCGCCCGAGATGAAGGCGATGCGCCTGTGTCCCGCATCCAGAAGCGTCCGGGTCGCGGCCTCTCCACCGCGCCGCTCTGCCGGAACGACGGACGGGAACCGCGCCTGGGTGTCGTAGCAGTTCATCAAAACGGCCCCGTGGCGCAAGAGGCCATCGGGGGCCTCGACGCGACGCGTCAGGATCGAGGCGTAGATCACGCCTTCGATCCGATCGGCCGCCCATTTCCGCAGCACAGCCGTCTCGTAGGCGCGGTCGCCGCCGGTCATGACGACCTCGACGAGCACCCCGGATTTCCAGGCCTCCTCCTGCACCCCCTCCATCGAGATCGCGGCGAATGGGCTGGTGGCGACCTCGTCGAAAATCACCCCGACGACCCTGTTGCCGAGCGCCTTCGCCGGACGTCCGGCGCCGCGCGGGCGATAGCCGAGCTCGGCCACGGCCTTCAGCACCTTGCGGCGGGTCTCGGCGCTGATGCGCATGTCGTCGTTGCCGTTCAGGACGAAGGAGACTGTCGACTGGGAGACCCCCGCGCGCAGCGCGACGTGCTTCATCGTGACCCGGGATGGGCCGCCGGTATCTCCTTCGTCCTGCATCGATCGCCTCCACGCGCTAATAAATATTGCTAAAAATTTTAGCGCAAGTCACAATAGTCGAAGAATCGGCCCGTTTGGGAGGGCGTGCCAGATGTCGGACAGATCGGGACGGAGACGCGGCCTCACGCAGGCGCAGGCGGCGGCGATACTGCTTCTGCCATTCCTGGCTGTCTACGGCGCCTTCCTCGTCTACCCGTTCTTCAACGGGATCTGGATCAGCCTCCACGACTGGAACCTGCTCGCCGTGGCCTTCAATCCCGGCGCGAAGGAGTTCGTCGGGGCCGAGAACTATGTCCGCACGATGTGGGGGCGAAACATCGAATGGGGCCTTTTCGCCAGCCCGGTCATGCAAGCCGCCGGTGTCCTCGGGATCGGGCTGGCCTTTTTCGGGTATCGCGGCAGGCGCATGACGAAGGCGACCGCGCTGGCCCTCGGGATCGCGGGCGCGCTGTTCTTCCTGCTGCCGGGCTTCCACCCGGGCGAGGAGGGCCGCTGGTACGACCGCCGGTTCTGGCCCACGGTGGGAAACACCGTCCTCTTCGTGGGCCTCACGGTGCCGGGCGTCACGATCACGGCGCTCGTCATTGCCGCGGCTCTCGACGGCGAGACACGCGCCAAGGCGGTGCTGCGCACGATCTTCTTCCTCAGCCAGGTCCTGTCGGTCACGGTCGTCACGCTGATCTGGCAGATCATGTTCTCGCCGCGTCAGGGGCTGATCGCCAACGTGACCGAGGCGCTCGGCGGCTCGCCCATCGTCTGGCTCACCGACCAGCAACTCGCCATGGCAGCCATCGTCGTCACGACGATCTGGTGGTCGCTGGGCATCGCGATGATCCTGTTCCTCGCCGGCATCCAGGACATCTCACGCGACATCTACGAGGCGGCGGCAATCGACGACGCGACCGGGGTGAAAGCGTTCTGGTACATCACCCTGCCCAACCTGAAGCGGACGATCACCCTCGTCGTCGTCCTGCAGATCATCCTGCATTTCCAGGTCTTCGGGCAGTCGCACCTGATGACGCAGGGCGGGCCCAACGACAGCACGCAGGTCCTGGTGCGCTACATCTACCAGACCGCCTTCCGCGACAGCGAGCTTGGCCAGGCCTCGGCCATGGCGGTGTTCCTCTTCGTCATCATGGGCGCCTTCTCGGTCGTGCAGTTCGTCGTCGGACGGGAGAAGGACTGATGCTGAGCCGCTCCTACTACTGGCTGATCATCGCGATCTCGATCCCGGCCTTCCTTTGGCTGATCCCGACGATCTGGATGATCTCTCTGAGCTTCCAGCCCAACGACGTGCTGGCGCGGACGACCTCCTCGACCGCCTTCGGCCTCGTCCCGGTCCCCTTCACCGCCGAGAACTACGCGGCGCTTTTCAGCTTCGGGCAGACGCCGCTGTGGTTCCTGAACTCGGCCATCGTGGCGCTGGGTATGACGCTGGGCGTGCTCGCCGTCTCGACCACGGCGGGCTATGCGCTCGCGCGGCTCGACTTCCCGGGCAAGTCGGCGGTCACGATCCTCTGCCTCGTGGGGCTGATGGTGCCCGAGCAGGCGGTCTTCATCCCGCTCTACACGATGTTCGCCGATTTCGGCTGGCACAATTCCTACCACGCGCTGATCCTGCCGCGCATGGCCGTGCCCATCGGGGTCTTCCTGATGATGCAGTTCTTCCGCGCGATCCCCAAGGACATCGAGGAGGCGGCGCGGATCGACGGCGTCGGATGGCTGCAGATCTTCTGGTACATCATGCTGCCGCTGGCCCGCCCGGCCATGATGACGCTGGCGATCCTGACCTTCCTCTACGCGTGGAACGACTATCTCTGGCCGCTGGTCTCGGCGCGCGAGCCCGAGCGTTTCACCATCACGCTCGGGCTGGCATCGATCCAGTCGAACTTCGCGCAGTCGGAAGGATTGGGCCGCGTCATGGCCTCGGGCGTCATCGCATCGGCGCCGGTGGTGATCCTGTTCCTGATTTTCCAACGCTACGTGGTCCAGGCCATGACGGCTGGCGGGACCAAAGGCTGAACCGGGGCGGCAAACGCCTCAAACCAAGGGAGGAATACATGAAACACGTTCTGATCGGCGCGAGCCTCGCCGCCATGGCGGTCACGGGGGCGAGCGCTCAGGAGGTCTCGCTCGGCCGCTTCTTCGGCGCCTGCGAGGATGCGGGCACCGATACGACGACGAGCGTGGGCGAGGCCTGCATCATCCAGTCGATCATTAACGCGGCCGACGCGGAGCTCGACGGGATCACGGTCAACACGCTGCCCACGGACTGGGGCAACTATTACGACCAGATCATCGCGGCCTATGCGGGAGGCGAGCCGCCGGACATCCATGTCATGCACCGCCACCGCGTGCCGCAATTCGCGGGTCTCGGCGCATTGGCCGATCTCTCGGGCGATCTGGAAGCGGCCGGCATCGATCCGTCGGACTGGGCGCCCGCGGCGCTCGACGCGGTCAGCTACGAGGGCGGCATCTACGGCGTGCCGATGGATTTCCACGCCAACCTCTGGCACATCAACATGGACCTGATGGAAGAGGCGGGCCTCGTGAACGACGACGGCACGCCGATCCTGCCGTCTTCGCCCGACGAACTGATGGAGCACGCCCGCATGGTCCAGGAGGCCACGGGCAGGGACTACCTCGCCGCCGACTTCGCGCAGTTCCCGATCGGCGTCCGCCTCGTCCTCTCCCTCATGTGGCAGCAGGGCGACAACATCTTCACCGAGGACGGCACCGCCACCGTGGACACCGATGCGGCGCGCAACGCGGTGACGACGATCACGCAGCTCTTCGACGCGGGCCATGCCGATCCGCAGCTCAACTACGCCGACAGCCAGCAGGCCTTCCTCAACGGCGAGGCGGCAGTGCTGGTGAACGGCACGTGGGTCGTCGACTTCTACGACGCCGAGGCGGCAAACCCCGACGTGGCGCTGTCGAACTACTACGCGGCCGATTTCCCGACGCTGTTCGGGCAGGGCGCGACATGGGCGGACAGCCACATGTGGGCAATCCCCGCTTCGCTGAAGGCGACCGAGCCCGGGACCTACGAGGCCGCCCTGCGGGTTCTCGCCTTCATCAACGACCATAACATCGACTGGGCGCGGACGGGGCACATGGCCGTGCGCAACTCGGTGCTGGAGTCGAACGAATACGCGGACCTGCCCCACCGTGACGAATACGCCGGAACCGCGTCCATCGCGCGGGATACGCCGGCCTCGGAGAACTACGGCGCGATCCAGGACGTGTTGAACCGCGAGCTTCAGGCGATCTGGCTGACCGGCAAGCCGGTCGGTGACGCGCTGTCGGACGCGGAGCTCGAGGTGCAGGACCTTCTGGACGGCTGACCCAACGGAAGGATCCCGGCCCTAGCGCCGGGGTCCTCTCCCCGGCCACATCACCACGAGAGACCGGAGCACCCGATGGACCGCTGGACCGAGGCAGAGGCACAGGCCTGGTGGGCGGCGAAGCCGTGGATCTGCGGGTTCAACTTCCTGCCGTCCACGGCCGTGAACTTCATCGAGATGTGGCACTCGGACACTTTCGATGCGCCGACGATAGAACGGGAACTCGGATGGGCTGCAGATCTCGGCTTCAACGCCTTCCGCATCAACCTTCACTATCTGGTATGGAAGCATGATCGCGACGGCCTGCTGGACCGCCTCGACCGGGTCATGGACGTGGCGGACAGGCTCGGCATCGCCACGATCCCGGTGCCCTTCGACGACTGCGGTTTCGGCGGTGCGGAGCCGGTCTACGGCCCGCAGCCCGACCCGGTGCCGGGCGTCCACAACAGCCGCGCCGTCGCGAGCCCCGGGCGCGCGATGCTGCTGGATGCCACCGATGCGCAGGCCATTCGTCGGTATCTTCGGGACATCCTCGAGCGCTTCCGCGACGACCGTCGTATTCTGTTCTGGGACCTCTACAACGAGCCGGGCAACCGGATGATCTTCGGCGCCGAGCGTGCTTCGGTCTACGAGCCCGATTTCTCGGACCGGAGCCTTCAGCTATTGCGCGACAGCTTCGCGATCGCCCGCGAGGTCGCACCCGATCAGCCGGTGACGACGGGGGTCTGGAATACACCGGTCGTCGGAACCCACGAGCTTCCATATGCGACCGCGCCGGATCGCTTCGCCCTCGACCATTCCGACGTGATCACCTTCCACGCCTACCTTGCGACCGAACGGGTCGCATCGCTCATCGACATGTTGTCCGAGCGCGGGCGGCCCATGCTCTGCACGGAATGGATGGCCCGACCCGTTGGCAGCCGCATCGAGGACCAGCTTCACCTGTTCCACGATCGCGGCGTTGGATGCATCCAGTGGGGCCTCGTGCAGGGACGGACGCAGACCTGGTTGCCGTGGCCGGCCGATCTCGTTGCAGCCCACGGAGGAGAGGCCTCGCGAGAGGCTTGGTTTCACGACATCCTTCACGGGGATGGAAAGCCCTACGATCCCCGAGAGGTGGCGATCCTGCGATCCTGCACATGATGCTTCTCGATGCGTTGGCGAACATGACGGTCGATTGCATGGTGCCACGGTGTCGATGGACGCCGCGGGCCGGGCCATGACCTCGGGTTTTCCGTGTGTGCCGGATGGCGAATGGGACCGGAGCCCGGCGGGTCTCAAGGGCGCAGGATCACCAAGGGTCCGGATTCCGGGCGACCATTCCCGGCGATGCCCCAGACCGGGATAGCGTTCGGCAGGACCCAGGGGTCGGAGCGGGCGTAGGCCCGCGGCACGGCGGTGAGATCGACATCGGGGTCGATGAAGCGCTGCGGCGGGCGACCGTTCAGAGACTTCCAGATCTCGGCACGCACCGCGACGTCCTCGTGCCCCGCCTCCCGCCAGATCGCCTCCAGATGGTTCGCGAACTGGTGGATCATGTCGGAGCGGGTCATCATCTTCCACGTCTGGCGGTGGCTCAGGTAGTCCCGCGGGTTGACCTCCCAGACCTCGTCGCCGGATTGCACGATGAACACGCCCTCCGCGTCCCGGTCGTAGATCCGCATCCGCCACGAGAACCGGTGGCCGTCGCCGCTCCACCGGACCTCGGTCGGGAAGGCCCCCGCGCGGATCGGCAGGACGACCTGCACGGCGGTCCAGGCCGCCATTGCGGCGAGCGTGGCCATGGGAACGAGCGTCACCGCTCCGCGTGCGGCCGCGGGCACGGGCTCGGCGGTGGGCAGGTCCTCGAACAGGCCGTGGAACCAGCGCGCGAGGCGCAGTGGCCAGTCGGGCGCGAAGAAGATCGTGGTGGCCGCTATCGTGAGCCAGGGAAAGATGCCGATATTGAAAAAGGCCGAGTTGGCCGCGTGGAAGGCGCAATAGGCAAGGAAGGTCGCCAGCCGCGTGCGGTGCCACAGCAGCAGCGGCGCGCCCAGCACGTGGAGCGCGACGGTTCCCCATGTGCCCGCCAGGATCACCCAGTCATGGTGGAACAGGAAGCCGAAGACGAAGTCGTCCGCCCGCGCGCGCAGCCACATCCCCAGCGGCTCGCCAGCCAGCCAGTCAGGCGTCAGCTTCACGAGGCCCGCATAGATCAGCATGATCTCCATCTGCGTGCGCAGGATGGCAACGGTAGCGTAGGGCACGCTCTCGCCACGGACGCGGGGGAACAGCTTCGCGTCGAGCGACAGCGCCCTGTTCGCGGGCAGGAAGCACAGGATGACCAGGAACAGGATTACGAGGTAGAAGTGGTTGAGATACTCGGTCTTGTCGAGCAGGAAGAAGTAGCTGAACAGGACCGTGAGCGCGACGATCGAGACGCGGTAGAACAGCCCCAGCATCACCAGCAGCGCGAAGCCCCCCATCCCGAGCCACGCGACCCAGATCCACGGCTCGGGCAGTGGCGCGACCCAGTGGAAGCCCGGGTAGGTGAAGTGGAAGTCGGGCTGGATCCAGTAACGCTCGACGCGGTCGTACTTGATGAACCGCCAGCAGTCCCAGACCAGCATCGCGCCCACGGCCATGCGGAATACCGCGATCGACAGCGGCGAGACCGGCTGAGACAGGGCGATGCGCAGGCCATCGACCGCGCGTCCTGCATGTCTTCTGTTCCTGCGCGGACTGTCGGCGACACTCGTCATCGTTTTTCTCCGGTCTATCCTGTTTTCTCGGCGGTGCACGGCAGATCCTACATTACAGTGTCGGGACGGCTGCGAGAAACCGAATGACAGGAGCGGGACCATGACCGGACCGGGGATCACGGTGATTTATGACGCGGAGTGTCCGTTCTGTGCCTCCTATGTCGCCATGATGCATCTGCGGGCGGCGGTCGGGGAAGTGGACCTCGTGAACGCGCGCGACGGCGACCCGAGAGTGCAGCGTATCCAGCACGAGGGCCACGATCTCGATTCGGGCATGGTCGTGCTGTGGCACGGCGAAGTTTTCCACGGCGACGCGGCCGTGCATCTTCTTGCGACGCTCTCGGGCGGGGGCGGCGGCATGTTCAACCGCCTCCAGCGCGCGGTCTTTGCCAGTCCGGGGCGCGCGGCACGCCTCTATCCCCTACTCGCCGCCGGCCGGCGCATCTTCCTTCGTCTCGTCGGGCGGGCGCCCATCGGCACGGTCGGAAGCGGACGGAACCGCGTGGCGACCAATCCCGAGGCGGAGCGCTGACCCCGGCGTAACGGACTGCCGCCCGACAATGCGGCGTCAGGGAGGCATTGCCAGGCGCACACCCCATTGCGAATGCGTCGCAAGAACATTGACCTTGCGACTGACTCGCACTATCACTCCTCGTTGATCCCCGAGGGGGTGAGGTTTTCGCAGGGAGCAATAGATGACCCCGACACGAAGAAGTGTCACGGCAGCGGTGGCCGCAATCGCCATAGCGCTGCCCGCAGGCTGGGCCGCTGCACAGGAGCGGCTGAGCGTCGTGGCCACGACCGGCATGATCGCCGATGCCGCGCACGAGGTGGGCGGCGACCTCGTCGAGGTGCAGGCGCTGATGGGGCCCGGCGTCGACCCCCACGCCTACCGGCAGACCCGCACCGACATCACCGCGATGTCGACCGCGGACCTCGTGCTCTGGAATGGCCTTTATCTCGAGGCGCAGCTCGAGGAGTTCCTGATCGAACTCGGGCAGCAGCAGACCGTCGTCGCCGTCGCCGAGGCCGTGCCGGAGAACCTCCTGATCGGGTCGGAGGATTACGAGGGCCGGTTCGACCCGCACCTGTGGATGAACCCCAATCTCTGGTCCCGCGTCGTCGTGGCCGTCCGCGACGCCATGATCGAAATGCATCCTGACGGCGCAGAGACGTTCGCAGCGAACGCCGACGCCTATCTGGACGGGCTGAACGAGCTTGCCCGCTACACGACCGAGGTGCTGTCGACCGTCCCCGTCGAAAGCCGCGTGGTCCTGTCATCGCACGACGCCTTCAACTACTTCGGCAACGCCTACGGCTTCGAGGTGGTGGGCATCCAGGGCATCTCGACGGAGAGCGAGGCCGGACTTCAGCGCATCGCCGAACTCGTCGACCTGCTCGTGGATCGCGACATCCGCGCCGTCTTCGTCGAGACTTCCGTCTCCGACCGCAACATCCGCGCGCTGATCGAGGGCGCGGCGGCCGAGGGCCACGAGGTGGTGATCGGGGGCGAGCTATTCTCGGACGCAATGGGCGAGCCCGGGACCTACGAGGGCACCTACATCGGAATGATCGACCACAACGCCACCACCATCGCCACCGCGCTCGGCGGGCAGGCTCCGGCAAGCGGCATGCAGGGGATGCTCAACTGATGACGCATTTGGAGCCGCCAACGATCGCTGCCGAGGACGGGCGGGCCACGCGCCCGGCCGCCGCGCCATCCGACGCCGCGCTCGCCGTGCGCGGGCTGACCGTCTCGTACGGCGAGAAGCCGGCGGTCTTCTCCGTCGACGGGACCTTTCCCGCCGGCGCCATGTCGGCCATCGTGGGCCCCAACGGCGCCGGCAAGTCCACCTTCCTGAAGGCTGCGCTCGGGGTGATCCCGCGGCTCTCGGGCGAGGTCCGCGTCTTCGGCCAGCCCATCGAGACGGCCCGCCCACGCATCGCCTACGTGCCGCAACGCGCGAGCGTCGACTGGGATTTCCCGACGACCGTGATGGACGTGGTCCAGATGGGCCTGTACCGCAAGGTCGGCTTGTTCGGGCGGCTTTCGGGACAGATGGCCGAGCGGGCACGCGCCTGCCTCGACCGCGTTGGCATGGCCGATTTCGCCCCTCGCCAGATCGGCCAGCTCTCGGGTGGCCAGCAGCAGCGCGTGTTCCTCGCCCGGGCGCTCGCGCAGGATGCGGACCTCTACCTTCTCGACGAGCCGTTCGCGGGCGTCGACGCGGCCACCGAACGCGCGATAATCGACGTGCTGAAGCTCCTGAAG
>CAZUVG010000076.1:0-9894 GCA_964623765.1 uncultured Roseicyclus sp. | reverse complement strand
CGGCGAGGCGCTGGCCGTAGAGGTCGCCGTCGATCATCAGGGCGCTGTGCTGCGCGCCCTTGTCGAAGCTGCCGTGGGCCGTTGCGCCGATGCGGGCCACCGGGCCGTCGAGGTTGTCCGGACGATCGCCCGGCTCGATGCGGCCGGATTTCTGCTGCTCGGCGCCGGCGTCGGCAAGGATGTGGTCGAGCATGTCGGGCAGGACCAAGGTGCCGAACGTCAGCTGCAGCACCGACTTGCCCACGAGGATTTCCCGTGTGCCCTCGCGCACCGCCTTCATGACCGCCTCGGCCGCGACCTCTGGCTGGTAGATGGGCGGTGCCGGTTGCGGTTTCTCCTCCATCCGGTTGCGCGCCCAGTCGAACTGTGGCGTGTTGATGGCCGGCAGCTGGACGAGGCTCAGCGTGATCCCCGACTTTCCGCGTATGAGTTCCGAGCGCACGGAGGCAGTGAAGCCGTTGATCGCGTGCTTCGAGGCGCAGTAGGCCGACTGGAACGGCACCGAGCGGTAGGCGAGGCCCGAGCCCACGTTGACGATCCTGCCGCGGCCCGTGCGCTCCATGAGCGACATCGCCGCCCGGGTGCCGTTCACCGTGCCGATGAACGTCGTCTGCACGATCTGCTCGAACTCCTGCGGCGCCATGTCCGGGAAGGGCGAGAAGCTCGTGAGCATCGCGCAGTTCACCCAGACCGACACCTGCCCGAGCCCCTCGTTGATCGCGGCGCCCGCACGGGTCACCTCGCGCGCGTCGCCCACGTCGCAGGGAATTGTCATCACCCGGCCGGCATGTTCGGCGGCGATCTCGTCCAGGCGGTCACGCCCGCGGGCGAGCACGCCGACGGCGTAGCCGTCTTCGATCAGCGCATCCACGACGGCCCGGCCGACGCCGGCCGAACCGCCGGCGACGACGGCGACTTCACGATTGTCCATGTGCGGATCCTCCGGGTTGGGGAAGGGTCAGACCGCGATCGAGGCCACCGAGCCGCCGTCGACACGATAGTTCGCGCCCACCACGAAGCTCGCCTGCCGGGAGCAGAGGAAGGCGATGGTTGCGGCGACCTCCTCGGGCCTGCCGCGTCGCTTGGTTTCGAGATGCGGGCGCTCCTCGTCGAGGAAGCTCTCCACCGCCTCGTCCCGGCTCGTGCCGGTCTTCCGGGCGCGCTGGTCCATCATGCCATCGGTCATCGGTGTCTCGATGAAGGCGGGCGAGACGGTATTGACGAGAACGCCGTTGCCCGCGGCGACGCGGCTAAGCCCCTTTGCGAAATTCACGATGGCCGCCTTGGCGACGTTGTAGACCGCTTCGTCGGAATAGGGCTGCACGGCGTTTTCGGACGACACCATCACGACACGGCCCCAGCCGCGGCGTTCCATCGTCGGCTCGAAGGCGCGGACGGTGCGCACAACCGACATGAAATCGGTGTCCCATGCCTCCATCCAGTCGGCGTCCGACATCTCCAGCGGATGGCCCTTGGCCCCCGTGACGCCCGCGGCGCAGACGAGGATGTCGGGCATATCGAAGCGCTCCTCCACGGTCTGTGCGAGGCCACGGACCTGGTCAGGCTTCGTGAGGTCGGCCTGCAGCGCATGCGCGCCCTTGCCGAGCGACTGCGCAGCGTCCGCGACCTCGTCGCCCTTGAGGTCCACGAGGATCACGCTCGCGCCTTCGTCCATCAGCGCCTTGCCCGTGGCGCGCCCGATGCCCGAGGCGCCGCCGGTGACGAGCGCGGTCTTGCCTTGCAGTCCGAAATCCATGGGTTTCCTCTCCGGGGCGCGTGTTCGTGTTCGCTCGGACAACGCCGCCGCGCTCGGCACGGTTCCTGCTGCCCGGCCGGCCTGCGACGACACGCGCAGGGGGAGCGGCCCGATCAGGTGGAGCGGCCCGAGGTGTGGGTTGGATCGTGGTTCAAGACGGCTCGCGGCTGGGCAGGTTCAGGCTCATCGCATGGATTGGCTTCATGTCGGTGAGACCCGCCTCGACCACGCCCGTGGCGCCGTTCTCGAAGGGCAGGGCCGCCGCGGCGTGATCGTCCACGAGCCAGCCGGTGGCCTCGGGAACGTGTCAGCCGGTCCTGCGCGCGACCTCGCCGTCGCGGTCGGCTTCGGCGTCGTGCCCCGCGATCCTGCCGCCCATCACCTCCATCTCGCCACGCAGGCGGGGCAGGGCGTCGGGATATTCCTCCTGCAGCCAGGCGACCAGCTTCTCCCGGACCTCGCAGCGCAGGTCCCATGCCTGCGGCGAGGTGCGTGCGCTCATCAGGCCGCGAATGGTGATCGTGTCCTTGTCGGTATCGGTGACCTGCAGGTTCACCACCTTGCCGTCCCAGTGCGGGGAGGCTTCGACGATCTCCTCCAGCTTCTCGCGCACGCGGCGGACGGGGACGGTGTAGTCCATGTACCAGAAGACCGCGCCGATGATCCCCGCGCTCTCGCGGGTCCAGTTCTGGAACGGCTGCTCGATGAAGAACGACAGCGGCACCACCATCCGCCGCCAGTCCCAGATGCGCACGACGACGTAGGTGGCGAAGATCTCCTCCACCCAGCCCCATTCGCCCTCGACGATCACCACGTCGTCGATGCGGATGGGCTGCGTCAGCGCGATCTGGATTCCGGCGATGAGATTGGCCAGCACCGGCCGCGCGGCGAGGCCGAGGATCAGGCCCGCGGCGCCCGCGGAGGCGAAGAGGCTGACGCCATAGCGCTGGACCGACTCGAAGGTCAGAAGGACTGCCCCCACGGTCAGGATAACGACGACGATGTTGACGGTACGGCGAAGGACGCGGGCCTGTGTCACGAATTTCCGCGCGCGCAAATTGTCATCCGTGTCGATCCGGTAGCGGCGCATGGCGCGCTCGGCGAAGTGGTTGGTGAGAAGGATCAGCGTCCAGCCCACCAGCACGATCAGAAGGATCAGGAACAGGTGTCCAAGCCAGCTCTGCCAGCCGAACGGGAGCTCGAGGCGTGGCACGACGATGGCGACGGCCGCGAGGATGAAGGCGAGCCGCACCGGACGCCGCGCCCGCCGCAGGAGCGACCCCGCCAGCCCCGCGTCGGTATCGGCGAAGCGCCCTATCGTGCGGAACACGATGGCGTGAAGGACCACCGCTGCGACGAGCGTGACCGCCAGGATCGCGAGTGGCGCGACGAAGTCGGGCAGGTCGTCCAGCACGGCCTGGCCGGTCTCCCTCAGCGGTGCAATCCCGTCGAACGGCTCCATCGCCCGCCTACCACCACCAGATGACGAAGCCGGCCGTGGCCAGGATCAACAGGCCGGCCCAAAGGGTGCGATCCTCCCACAGAGGCTTCTCCCACTGCGTGAAGATCTGCTTGGTCTCCCTGCCGGACCAGACGATATCCTTGATGTTCTCCTTCTCCTTTGCCCGCGTCATTGCCGATATGCCCAGATGCGTGACGATGCCGATGGCCATCATGATCGAGGACATGACGGTGTAATGGATCGCGGGCAGGCCCCAGCTCTCCCAGAGGCCCGTGACCTCCTTGAAGACGAACAGCGGGATGCCGAGGACGAGGCCCACGACGATGGTCCAGAACGCCCCGTTCCCGTTCAGCCAGGGGATGAAGAGGCCCAGTATGTAGACCACGACGATGGTCGGGATGATGTAGCTCAGCGACGACTGGAAGTAGCCGAACAGGCTTTCGAACCCGGCGATGGAGGGTGCGTAGATCGCGCCGAAGACCATGACGAGGCCGGTCACGATCCGCCCGAGCCAGACCTGCCGCTCCTCCGAGGCGCCCCAGACGGGCTCGACGAAATCCTTCACGACGAGGGTGGAGGCCGAGTTCATGGCCGAGTCGAGCGATGACATGATCGCGGCGATCAGCGCGGCCATGATCAGGCCGCGAACGCCCACGGGCATGAGTTCGAACGCGAGCTTGGGGAAGGCGAGGTCCGGCGTCTCCAGCTCGGGGTAGAGCTTCAGCGCGATGATACCGGGCAGGACCATGAGGAAGATGTTGGGCAGCTTCAGGAAGCCCGCGAAGAGCGCGCCGATCTGGCCCTGCCGCAGGTTCCTCGCGCCAAGGGTCCGCTGCACGACGAACTGGTTGATCGTCCAGTAGTAGAACCCGAGCAGCACCACGCCCCAGAGTCCCGTCCATGGCACGAGTTCGTCATCCGCCGGCAGGATCAGGTGCTGCATCTCGTCGGGCACGTCGACGAACAGCTCCTGCCAGCCGCCGATCTCGTCGAGGCCGATCCAGAAAAGGACACCCGCGCCAACGATGAGCAGGATCGCCTGAACCGTGTCGGTCACGACGACCGCCGAGAGCCCGCCGAGGATCGTGTAAAGGCCCGCGACAAGCGCCAGCACCGCCACGGCCGTCCAGAGATTCAGGTAGCCCGTCACGTTCGAGATCACGAGCCCGCCCGCGTAGAGCGCGCCTGCGCTGTCGATGAACAGGATCGCGAGGATCGTGAAGAGCGAGAAGGCCCGTCGCGAGCGCACGTCGTAGCGCTGCTCCAGGAACTCCGGGACGGTCGATATCTTCGCCTTCAGGTAGGACGGCAGGACGAAGATCGCGAAAAGGATCAGGACGAGCGCGGCGGTCCACTCGTAGTTGAAGATCACCACGCCGTTGGCGTAGGCGCCCCCCATCAGACCCACGAAGCTCGAGCCCGACATGTTCGAGGCAAAGAGAGAGAAGCCGATCAGGTACCACGGCAGGGTGCGGCCGGCGAGGAAGTAGTTGTCCGCGCCCTCCTTCTGCTTGCGGGATACGTAGATGCCGTGGGCGACGATCCCGATGAAGTAGACCAGCACGATGGCGTAGTCGATCAGGTGCAGGTCGAATCTGGCTTCGCCGTCCATGGGGCCTCCGGGTCGTCGTGCCGGGACATCCCGGCGTCTTGCCCGGCGGGAACGCTGTACGGTGGGGCCCGGTTGCAGAAGCGGCGGCAAAAAAAGGTTCGGAACCGTACGGGAAAGGGCGCGCTCCGGCGCATCCTCGTGCCGGAGCCGTGCATGAAAAAGGGCGCGGTTTCCCGCGCCCCTTTCCGTCGTCAGTCGGAGTATCCGATCAGAGGTCGGAGCCGGGCCATTCCGGCATCGCCTCGAAATCGGCCTCGGTCGCATTCACGTAGGCCCGGATCTCGTCACCGGCGTAGCGGCGCAGCGTCACCTGATCGAGGCTCATCTGCACCGGCTTCTCGCCGATGCCGAGGAAGCCGCCGACGTCGATGATGACGCCCTCGATCGTGCCGTCGTCGGCGAGGTTGAACTCGCTCAGGTCGCCGATCCATTCGTCGTTCGAGCCGTAGACGCGGGCGCCCAGCACCTCCTCGGTGGTGATGTTGTCCCAGGCCACCGTGTCGAGGTCCTCGGCCATGCCGCGGCCTTCGGCGGCAACCTGCGTCTGGAACCGCTCGTTCTCGGTGGCGAGCATCTCGCCCTGGCTCGCGGCCTGCGCAGCGTCGTACTGACCCTGTTCCTCGAACATCTGCTGGTCACCGGCGAACACGGCATAGTATTCGCCCTCGTCGTCGGCGTCGCGCACGAAGCGGACATTCTCGATGTCGATGCGACGCTCGGTTTCGCCGACACCGAGGAAGCCGCCGGCATCCACGAGCAGCGCGCGGACCTCGCCCTCGCGCGTGACGATGACGTCGTCGATGTCACCGACCATCTGCCAGTTCTCGGGCACCTCGGTCACTTCGGCCGCGATGTTTTCCCAGACGGCCTCGGCGCTCTCTCCGGCATCCTCGGCAGCCTGTCCGATATCGGAAGCGATGTCTTCGGCGCTCTGTTCGATCTCTTCGGCCTCGCCTTCGACACCGCCTTCGGCCACTTCCTGCTGCTCCTCTTCGCTCATGCCTTCGTCGGCGGCATCACCCGAGGTGTCGCTGGCATCCGTCTGGTCCTGCTGGCCGTCCTGCGGTTCACCTTCGGGCATGTAGAGCGAGCGGCCGATCAGGCTCGAGACCATGATCGTCATGCCCTGCGCCTGCTGGTTCTGCTGCGTCTGGGACTGCTGGTTCGTCTGGCCCGACTGGTCGGTCTGGGCCGCCACGGGCATCGACAGGCTGATTGCCAATGCGGTGGTCGTGAGAAGCTTGCTCACGGTCATGTCGTGTCTCCTTTGCTGTTCCGTCTCGTCCAAGGGCACGCGCCCTCTCGACGGCAAAACGACTCGGGTGCCAGAAGGTTGCGCGGTCGCCCGAGATTCTCGGCGCCCCGGCGGGCGAACGCCGAGATTGCCACCTTTCTTCGTCGCTCACGGGCCAGCCCGACAGGACTGGATCGCGATCGCGCCGCCATAGAGGACCAGCATGGCGACGCTTTCGGCGCCGATCGTGCCGGGCCCCTGCCGTTCGCGGTAGATCAGGCCGAGAAGCAGGATCGCCGTCATCACCGCCGCGGTGCCGAGCCAGAACAGGTCGGCGGCGGGAACCGGATCATCCCTCGCGGCGTTGCTCCAACGCATCCCGCAGGCGCATTTTTCTCCGGAGCTTCGACGCACATGATCAGGACCGCCGTTTTTCCCATCGCAGTCCCAGGGCGCCGGATGTGGCCTGTCACGCTGTCGGTGCCGAAGGAACTCTTGCCGGTCTACAAGACGCCGCTTTTGCAGTTCGCCATCGAGGAGGCGCAGGCGGCAGGGGTCGAGCGTTACGTCTTCGTGACCTGCGAGGGCAAGACGGCTGTCGAAGATTACGTCGCCATGACCTTCCCCGAGATCGACGCGCGCTTCATCGTGCAGCCCGAGCCGCTGGGCCTCGGCCACGCGGTCCTGATGGCTCGGGGCGCCCTTCGCGAGGGGGCAACCGACGAGCCCTTCGCAGTGGTGCTGCCCGACGACCTCCTCTTCGCGCCCACGCCGGTGCTGGTGCAGATGGTGCGCGCCTACGACGGCAGTCTCTGCAAGCACATGGTCGCGGCGGCCAGGGTCGCGCCGGACGAACTGTCCTCCTGCGGCGTGTTCGACTCGGACACGCCGGCACCTGGCCGAGCCATGCCGGTGCGCGGCCTTGTCGAGAAGCCGGGGCCCGGAACCGCGCCCTCCACGCTCGCGGCCGTCGGTCGCTACATCCTGCACCCGGGCATCTTCGAGACGCTGATGACCACCGAACGCGGGGCGGGGGGCCAGATCCAGCTGACCGATGCGCTCGCCCGCGAGGTCAAGCGCACCGGCGTATCCGCCTTCCGGTTCGCTGGCGTCCGCTTCGACTGCGGCGGGCCGGACGGCCTTCTGGAGGCAGGTTCGGCGCTGCAGGACGTGGAAGAGATGACACGGGCGGGGTCGGCGGCATGACGGGGGAGACTGGTTGCACGACTGTCCACCCGGAGGCCGTGGACCTGCGTGCCGCCGCGCTGTTCCTGCGCGTCGAGGGCGTCCTTGTCGCAGAGGACTGTGGCATGCGGAAAGAGCGGGGGCCATCCTGCGTCGGATCGCTCGTGGCGCTTCTCGAGGGCGCGACCCGCGGCGCCGCGGTCCTCGTCACCGATCAGCCCGCCGCGGCGCTGCGAGGCCGCATTAGCCCGCTCCCGCAGTGCGTGCTGTCGGCGGGTGGAGCCGAAGCGTCCCTCACGGAAGCACGCGCCCTGCCGAAGGCAGTGTCGGGGACGCGCGCGCGATCCGGCCGGACCGGCAGCATCCAAACGGATGCCGCACTCTCGTCCGGTCTGGTGCGCGACCTGCATTCTCTGTGCTGCGCGCTGTCCGACGAAATCGCCGCCGCCGGGGCCGCGCTGCGCGGCGCACGGTCGGCCGAGGCGATCGGGACGCTGATGCACCATCCCTTGCTGGCCAGCCGCAGCCCCGTGCTCATCGGCGCGTCGGCCCGTGACGCCGCGGCGCTCGACCGGGTGCAGCGCATGGGCGGGCTTGGTATCGCCGTCGGGCCGGGGCTGTCGCACGCGCCCTGCGGGCTAGGCAGCACCGCGGAGGTGCACGCGCTCCTGTCCCGGTGGCTGGAAACGGTGATGGGGCCTGCATGACCGGACGCCTTGTCGTCGTCTCGAACCGTATCCCCACGGAGGCGGAGCCTTCGGGCGGTCTCGTGGTAGCGCTTCACGAATGTCTGAGCGAGGCGGGCGGCCTCTGGGTGGGCTCGGCGCCCGAGACTGTCGCCGAACCCTCGGACGCGCTGGCCGAGATCGGCTCGGCGGCCGGCGCCTACCAGCGCAAGACGTTCGATATCACCGAGGCCGAGCGCGACGGTTTTTATCTCGGCTACGCAAACGGGGTGCTCTGGCCGCTGTTCCACCGGCGCACCGATCTCATCGACGTCGAGCGGGCGCATGCGGACGCCTACCTGCAGGTCAACGCCCGCGTCGCCCGGCTGATCGCGGCGGAACTCGGTCCCGACGACATGCTCTGGGTCCACGATTACCATTTCCTCCCGCTGGCCTGCGAACTGCGGAAACTCGGCGTGCAGAGCCGCATCGGCTTCTTCCTGCACACCCCCTTCCCGCAGGCTGCCGATCTGCCGGCCCTGCCGCAGCGGGAAGCGTTCCACGACTGGATTGCCGCGCACGACCTTGTGGGGCTGCAGACCGAGCGCGACGTGGCGGCACTGCTGGAGGTTTTCCGCGGAGATCCCGATACCGAGATGCTGCTGAACGGCCGCATGCGGCGCCGGGGCGCGCTGTTCTCCGTCGGGTCCTTTCCTATCGGCATCGACGCTGCCGACTTCGCATCGCTCGCCCGCGAGAATGCCCATGCAGACGGCCTTGGCGTGGGACCCGGGCAGAAGCTGGTGCTGGGCGTCGACCGGCTCGACTATTCCAAAGGGCTGGTGAACCGCTTCGAGGCCTTCGGCGCCTATCTCGACATGCGCGAGCGCGACCCCCGCACGCGGTCGGCCGTGGATACGCGCGCCGTTTTCATCCAGATCGCGCCGCCGTCGCGGTCGGATCTCGACGCCTATCGCGACATACGGGAGGAACTCGAGACGATGTCTGGCCGGGTCAACGGCGCTCATGCCGAACTAGACTGGACGCCTATCCGCTACATCTGCCGATCGGTGCCGCGCCCCACGATCGCGGGGCTGATGCGGCGGGCCGACGTCTGCCTCGTCACGCCGCTGGCCGACGGAATGAATCTCGTGGCGAAGGAGTTCGTGGCGGCGCAGGATCCGGATGACCCCGGCGTCCTGATCCTGTCCCATTTCGCGGGCGCGGCCGAGCGCATGCATGCGGCCCTACGCGTGAATCCATACGACATCGACGAGATGGCGCGTGCCATCCGCGAGGCCGTCGCCATGCCGCGGGAGGAACGGCGCGACCGTCACGCCGAACTCCTCGAGGGCGTGCAGCGCGAAGGCATCTCGTGGTGGACGGGCAATTTCCTCGCCCGGCTCGAGTCGGTGCGGACGCACACCCGGGAGGGCGGATGCGCGGGCGGCACGAAGTAGAAGCCGAGGGAACCGGGACGGCGCGCCGCGGGATGCGTCTGGGCTTCGGCCTCGTTGCCACGATCCTCGTTATCCTCGCGGGCTGGGCCATGCGCAGCATGGCCCCCGTGGTCATCCCGGTCGTCATCGCTGTTTTCGTCACCCTCGCCGCCCTGCCGCTCGACCGGGCGATCGCCGGACGGATGCCGCGGCGCTTCACCTGGCTGGGGCGCCTCGCGGTCATGCTCGTCCTGCTTGTCGTCCTCGGCGCCTTCATCGGCGGGCTCGCCTACAGCGTCCAACGTATCGCCACCGAGCTTCCCAACATGCCGCAGAGCCTCGACGCGCTGCTGCCGCAAATGGGGCTCGAGGGGGGAGCCTCGGCCGAGAACGGCGATCGCCCGACCATGGCCGATGACCTGCGCGCGCTGCTTCAGGGTCGCGGCGAGGAGATCACCTCGCGCGTGATCGGGACCGCCACGAGCCTCGCGCGGACGGTGGCGAGCGCCATGGGCGTCGTCTTCGTCGGCATGTTCCTCGT
>CAZUVG010000075.1:8465-9909 GCA_964623765.1 uncultured Roseicyclus sp. | reverse complement strand
GACCTTCCAGCCCGAGCATCCGGTGATCCGCGCGATCCTCGACGGCGACGAAGAGAGCTTCTGGCGCGCGGAGGCCGCCGAGCGGGAGGCCGCGGGGATGCCGCCCTACGGACGGCTCGCGGGCATCATCATCAGCGCGAACGACGCGGCCGCCGCCTTCGAGCTTGGCAATCACCTTGCGCGGAACGACGCCGCCCTGCGCGATGCGGGCGCCGTGGTCTACGGTCCCGCGCCCGCGCCGATCGCGCGCGTCAGGGGCCGTCACCGCGTCCGGATGCTCGTCAAGGCACCCAGGGGCGTCGCGCTCCAGCCGGCGATCTCGCGCTGGACAAGGGGGCTCAAGCCGCCCTCGCACGTGCGGCTCGCCGTGGATATCGACCCGCAGAGCTTCTACTGATAGGCGTTTCAGACGACCGAACGGGAGTTTCCATGGCCGGCCGGTGCCGTTATGAGGCGCGGGCCCGAAACGGGACACCCACCGCGAGAGGCCCATGTCCGTGACGATCCGACCCCAGCCCGGTATTCTCGACATCGCGCTCTACGAGGGCGGGCAGAGCAGCCTTCCCGGCCAGGCCGCGCCGCTGAAGCTGAGTTCGAACGAGAACCCGTTCGGCCCGGCGCCCTCCGCGGTTGCCGCCATGGCGGAGGCGGCGGCGCAGGCGCACCGCTACCCCTCGACGGACCACGCGGAACTGCGCGCGGCCATCGGCGAGGTCCACGGTCTTGATCCTGCGCGCATCGTCTGCGGCGTTGGGTCGGACGAGACGATCCAGCTTCTCTGCCAGGCTTACGCGGGGCCGGGCGACGAGGTGCTCTACCCCGAGCATGGTTTCGGCATGTACCGCATCAGCGCGCTGGCCGCGGGTGCCACGCCGGTCGTCGCGCCCGAGCGCGCGCGAATCGTCGATCCGCAGGCGATCCTCGACGCGGTGACGGAGCGCACGCGGCTGATCTTCATCGCGAACCCCGCGAACCCCACGGGCACCATGCTGCCTCTCGAGGCCTTCGAGGAGATGGCAGCGGCCCTGCCGCCTGCCTGCCTGCTGGTCATGGACGGCGCCTATGTCGAGTTCGCCGATGGCTACGACGGCGGCGCGCGGCTGGTGGAGGCGCGCGGCAATGTCGTGATGACGCGGACCTTCTCGAAGGTCTACGGTCTCGGCGGCCTGCGCGTGGGCTATGGGTACGCGCCGTCCCCGGTCGTCGAGGTGCTGACCCGCATCCGCCAGCCCTTCAACCTCTCGAACGTCGCGCTCGCGGGCGCCGAGGCCGCCGTGAGGGACACCGGCTGGACCGCCGAATGCCTGCGCGTGAACGCGCGGGAGCGCGCGCGTCTGACCGGCGGGTTGCGCCAGCTTGGCATAGGCTGCGACGACAGCCATGCGAACTTCGTCCTCGCGCGGTTCGCGGACGAGGCGGAGGCCGACGCGGCCGACGCGCATCT
>CAZUVG010000075.1:0-8455 GCA_964623765.1 uncultured Roseicyclus sp. | reverse complement strand
AATCGCAGGGTATCATCGTGCGCGCGCCGAAAAGCTACGGCCTGCCGCATTGCCTGCGCATCACGGTGGGCCGGCCCGAGGACAACGACCGCGCGCTCGGTGCGCTGACGAGCTTCAAGGGTGCACCATGACGGCGCTCTACGACCGCGTCGCCCTGATCGGCCTCGGCCTTATCGCCGGTTCCATGTCCCTTGCCATGCGCCGCGAGGGCCTGGCCGGTGAGGTCGTGGGTACGGCGCGTTCGGAAAGAACGCGAAGGATCGCCTCCGAGATCGGCCTCTGCGACCGGATCGTCGAGACGGCGGCCGAAGCCGTCGAAGGTGCCGATCTCGTCGTGCTTTGCGTCCCGGTGGGAGTTATGGGTGCGGTGGCCACGGAGATCGGGGATGCGCTCGCGCCCGGGGCTACGGTCACGGACGTGGGCTCGGTGAAGCGCGACGTCATCGCAACGGTCGGCCCGCACATCCCCGAGAGCGTTCATTTCGTCCCCGCCCATCCGTTGGCGGGGACCGAGCATTCCGGCCCCCGCTCGGGCTTCGCCGAGCTTTTCGACAACCGCTATGTCCTGCTGACGCCCGATCCGGGCACCGATCGCGCCGCCATCGACCGGCTGCGGCGGCTCTGGGAGGGGTGCGGCGCGAATGTCGAGGAAATGGACGCCGACCACCACGACCTCGTCCTCGCCGTGACCTCGCACACGCCGCACCTGATCGCCTACACGATGGTGGGTGTGGCGGATGACCTCCGCCGGGTGACCGACAGCGAGGTGATCAAGTATTCCGCGGCGGGTTTCCGCGACTTCACGCGGATCGCGGCCTCCGACCCCACGATGTGGCGCGACGTGTTCCTGACCAACAAGGACGCGACGCTGGAGATTCTCGGCCGCTTCACCGAGGAGCTTTTCGCATTGCAGCGGGCCATCCGTCGGGGCGACGGGGATCACCTGCACGCATATTTCACCCGCACCCGTGCCATTCGTCGGGGAATCATCGAGGCCGGGCAGGACACCGACGCGCCCGATTTCGGCCGGACGCCCACCGCCCGGCGTCGCGAGGACGCGGCGGAATGAGGCGTGAGGCGCACCGGGCCGGCCTTGCCGCCCTGGCGTTCGTCTGCGCCGCGGCTGGCCTAGGGGCCGAGGCGCCGTCGCGTTCGCTCCTGCCGATCCCGAGAGGGGTTGAGACGGCAACGCCGTCCGCCGCGGCAAGGTTCGCGGAAATCCCGGTCGAGGTGTCGCGCTTCGCCCCGCCCGCCTCGCTCCTGCCCGAGCGGCGCGACGGCGCTCTGGATCGCACGCCGACGTCCGGCGGCATTGCCGCCTCTACCATGTCGCTCGCCGCGGCGGTTCCGGTACCCGGCACCACGCGGCCTGCAGCGCTGGCGCGGGCCGCATCGGTCGCTGCCCCGGCATTATCGTTGCGGCCGCCGATCCGCCCCGACGCGGCCGTCCGGGAGACGCTCGCCGCCGCCGCGCGCCTGACGCCCGGGCGGGGGACACGGCCCGGCGCACGTGGCGCCCTCTGCGGGCTGCCAGGTCTGGAGGGGGAGCGGCTTGCGCCCTTCAACGGCCGCAGCGCGGGCTGCGGCATCGCCGAACCGGTGCGGCTCCGGGAGGTGGACGGAATCCCCTTGACGGCCCCTGCGACGATTACCTGCGACACGGCGCGGGCGCTGCAGACCTGGGTCCGGCAGGGTCTCGTGCCCGCCGTCGGCCGCACCGGCGGAGGCGTGCGCAACCTGCGCGTCGTCGCCTCCTACGCCTGCCGGACGCGCAACTCCCAAAACGGCGCGAGGCTGTCCGAGCACGCTCGTGGCAACGCCATCGACATCGCCGGGATCGGGCTCGCAGACGGCAGCGAACTGACGCTGCTCGACGATTGGGGCCGTGGGCGGGAGGGGCGCATCCTCAGGCAGCTGCACCAGTCGGCCTGCGGTCCCTTCGGCACTGTGCTGGGGCCCGATTCGGACCGCTTCCACCGCGACCATTTCCATTTCGACGTGGCCGCCTACCGCTCCGGCGCCTACTGCCGCTAGCGCAGGACGAGGCGCGGGGCGGGCCCGATCGGCAGGGGGCCGAGGAAGGCGCGCCCGTTCGAGAAGGAGAGTTCGGCGTCGATTACCTCCGGATCGCCCGAGAGACCGGCGACCACGCCCAGCAGCCCCTCCGCCGTCCCGCGCATTCCCTCGGGCAGGAGCCCCGCGTTGACCGCGAGTGTCACCATCTCCCGCCAGTTCTCCGCGCGGATGGCGAGCGCGCCTTCGGGCACCCCGCCGGGGCCGACCGCGAGTTCGCCCTCCGCCCGGAGAAGGAGGCCGCCCCAGACCGCCTGCATCTCCCGCAGGTCGAGCGCCGTGAGGTGCGGCCGCCGCTCCTCGACGGCGCGGATATCCCAGGGACGGTCGAAGGTCATCCCGGCACGGTATTCCAGCGTCGAGACCGCGTCGGGGAGAAGCCCGGCCGGGTCGAGCTGCGCCCGGGCAGGTGCGGGCGGAACAAGTCCGTCGGCCGACAAGGCCACGTCGTAGGCGGCCTCCGACTCCGGCAGCCGCACCATGGTGAAGCGCCCCGCGGGAAGGGACATGGTCCAGCCCGTGGCGCTGTGGATCGTGACGTCGCTCAGCACCGTGTCCGAGAGGTCGAGCGCGTAGAGGTTCGCGGGCTGGAGGTCGAGATCTGAGGTCATCCTGTCCGACCTGATCGTCAACCGCTCGTAGGGCGAGGCGATGCCCTGTTCCGACGGCCACACCGCCCGAATGCGGTCTGGGCGGAATACCTGCTGCTCCAGCACCATGCGGGGCAGGGTCCAGACCCAGCCCGTCTCCGGATCGGCCAGCTCCAGCGCCGTGAACTCGGTGCGGAAGGCCGTCGGGAAGCCGGTGACGGAAAGATCCTCGTGGCTGACCAGCCAGCCTTCCTCGGCCCGGGCGGCAAGCCATTCGGTCACCACGCCCCGGATCGCCTGCGCCGAGACGAACCACAGTGCCATCGCCGCGGTCACGATCACCGCACATCCGATCAAGAGACGTCTGAGCACCGGCCGACCCCGTTTCGTTTCCGCGCCGCGCCCGGTATAGCCCCGCGAACGGGGAAGGACCATGACGGCTGACGGCGAGCGGACGATCGGGTCGGGCGCGGGGGACCTCTGGGTCTTCGGCTACGGCTCGCTTCTGTGGAACCCGGGCTTCCCGGTGGCCGAGGCGCGTGTGGCGCGGCTGCAGGACTGGCACCGCAGCTTCTGCATGTCCTCGATCCACCACCGCGGCACGCCCGCGCGCCCCGGTCTCGTCCTCGCGCTCGACGCCGCACCGGGCGCGCATTGCGACGGTCTGGCCTTCCGGGTGGAGGGGAAGTACGCGGACGAAACGATCGGTTACCTGAGGGACCGGGAACTGGTGTCCTCCGCCTACCTGGAGACGCGGCAGAGCGTGACCTTCCACGCCTGCGGCGGGCGGCGGGAGGACGTCCTGACCTACGTGATCGATCCCGGTCACCAGCAGTATCGCGGCGATCTCGATCTGGAGACGCAGGCGCGCATTATCGCGGGCGCCACGGGCGGGCGGGGGCCGAACGACGAATACCTCTACAACACCGCTGCGCATCTGAGGGAACTGGGCCTTGCCGATGCAGATCTCGATTGGCTCGTTACGCGCGTTCGGGCGCTGGCGGACAACGGCTGACCGGGAACCTGGGCCGCGGACCACGCCCAGTCTTCCATTGGCTTCGCTGCGCTGCGGCTGTAGAGTCCGGTAAAGCGAAAACGCCTGAGAGGGGCCGTGACGAGCAGGACCGAAGGCGCCGAGATCGTGCGCATCACCCGACCGACGCGTCAGATCGTCCTGATGCTCGTCATCCTGGGCTGCGTGGCCGCGGGCGGCATCGTCGTGTGGCCCATGGTTCAGCCGGTCTTCCTGTCGAGCCCCTACCTGAACGGCACCATCGGCATCGTCTTCGTCGTGGGCGTGCTGGCCTGTTTCTGGCAGGTGTTCCAGCTGTTCTCGTCGGTCGCGTGGATCGAGCAGGCGGCAACCACCACGGGGCAGGAGACGCTGGAGCGTCCGCCGCGCCTTCTGGCCGCGGCCACGGCGATCAGCCGCGTGCGCGGCGGCCGGATGCAGGTGACGCCGGGCTCCGCCAAGTCGGTGCTGGACAGCGTGGGCGCGCGGATGGAGGAAAGCCGCGACATCACGCGCTACATCGCCAACCTCCTGATCTTCCTCGGGCTTCTGGGCACGTTCTTCGGCCTTGCCACGACCGTTCCGGCCGTGGTGGAGACGATCCGCTCGCTCCAGCCCACCGAGGGGGAGGAGGGGATCGCGGTGTTCAACCGGCTGATGAACGGGCTCGAGGACCAGCTGGGCGGCATGGGCACCGCCTTTGCATCCTCGCTTCTGGGTCTTGCCGGATCGCTCGTCGTGGGCTTGCTGGAGCTTTTCGCCGGGCACGGGCAGAACCGCTTCTACCGCGAGATGGAGGAATGGCTCGCCTCGATCACCCGCGTCAGCCTCGGCGGCGGCGAGGGCGAGGGGGGCGTGGACCGCGGCGCCATAGGTACCGTGCTCGACCACATGGTGGACCAGATCGAGACGCTGCAGAGCCTCTATTCCCAGTCCGAGGCGCGGCGGGCCGAGACCGACGCGCGGCTGCAGGAACTGGTGCAGGCCGTGGGGGGGCTGACCGACCGGCTTGGCTTTGGCCAGGTCGAGGCGGTGGAGAAGCTGACCGCCTCGCAGGAGCGCCTCGCGCAGGCGGTGGAGGATGGGCATGCGGGCGGCGGCATGGACGAGGAGAGCCGGATGCGCCTGCGTTCCATCGACGTGCAGCTCTACAAGATCGCCGAGGGGCTTGGCGCGCCGCGCGCGGACGCCGAGGACGAGGGCGTGCCGATGAACGAGGCGCTGCGTGCCGACATCAACCAGCTGACCGACGCGCTCAAGGCGCTGACCCGAGCCGCCGAGGCCCCCGTACAGCGCCGCGCCGCCGCCGCCCAGCCGGGCCGCCGCCCGCCCATGGCGACCCGACGCGACGTCGGGGAGTGACGCGCCATGGCGTTCCAGCGCCGCGCGGGGACACGGTTCTCGGGGTCGATCTGGCCCGGCTTCGTGGACGCGATCACCTCGCTTCTCATGGTGATGATCTTCGTCCTTTCGATCTTCATGGTCGTGCAGTTCGTGCTGTCAGAACAGATCACGTCGCAGGATGATGAACTCAACGCGCTGAATGCCCGGCTTAACCAGCTGTCCGAGGCGCTGGGCCTCGAGACCTCGCGTGCCGATCAACTGGAGACGCGGGTGGCCACCCTGACGGGTTCGCTGCAGACGGCGCAGGACCGGGTGGCGCAACAGGAGGCGTTGATCGCCTCGCTCACGTCCGAGGGGGAACGCCAGGCCGCGCGCATCGCGTCCTTCGAGGAACAGGTGGCGAGCCTGCTGGCGCAGAACCGCGAATTGACCGC
This sequence comes from uncultured Roseicyclus sp., assembly GCA_964623765.1. Taxonomy (GTDB): domain Bacteria; phylum Pseudomonadota; class Alphaproteobacteria; order Rhodobacterales; family Rhodobacteraceae; genus Roseibacterium. The sequence goes on along the minus strand of CAZUVG010000075.1, from coordinate 3,002 downwards.
CGAGCGCGACACCTCCCGTGCGGAGGCCGCCGAGGCCGTGGACGAGGCCGAGGCCCTGAACCTCGCGCTCGCCTCAGCGCGGGAAGAGATCGACGCCGCCGCCGAAGCCGCCCGCCTCGCCGCCGCGCGCCGCGAGGCGCTGGAGGCAATGATCGCCGAGATGGAGGCCGAGGCGGCCGACCGCGAGACGACGCTTGCCCAGGCGCTCGCGTCGCTCGAACAGGCGGAGGGGCAGGCCGCGCGGGTGCCGGACCTGGAGATGGCGCTCGACGAGGCGGAGGCCGCGCGCCTTGCCGAACTCGCGGCGGCCGAGGCCCTGCGCGAACGGCTCTCCGACGCGGAGACCGAGCTTTCGGAAGCCGAGGCCGCACGACTCGCCGAGGCCGCCGCCGCGGAGGCGCTGCGTGCGCGACTGGAGAACGCGGAGGCGGAACTCACCGCCATGACCCTCGCGCTTGAGGAACAGCGGCGCGAGGCGGAAGACACCCTGACGCTGCTGGCTGCCGCCGACGCCGCGCGAGAGGACATGGCCACCCGTCTTGCCGCCGCGCTCGCGCAGGTCGAGGCGCGCGGGTCGATCGCGGAACAGCTGGCTGCCGCGCAGATCGAGGCGGAACGTATGCGCGCCCTCCTTGGCGACCGTGAGCGGGAGATGAGCGATCTGGAGGAACAGCTGGCGCTGGCGCTGTCGCGGATCGAAAGCGCCGAGGCGAGCGCTGCCGCCCGGCTGGCCGAGCTCCAGGCCCGCATCGCCGCGGCCCAGGAACGCGCGGCCGAGGCCGACGCGGCACTCGAGGCGCGGGCCGCCGACATGGCCGCACTCGAAGCCGATCTCGCCGCGGCGCTCCGTGCGCGGCTGGCTGCCGAGACGGCTCAGGCCGAGGCGCTGACTGCGGCCGAGGAGCGCGCGGCCCTGCTCGCGCAGGCCAACGCCGAGCTCGAGGATACCGAAGCGGCATCGGCCGAGAGCGAGCGGCAGGTCGCGCTTCTCAACGAACAGGTCGCCGCGCTGCGCGGCCAACTCGGCTCCCTGCAGACCCTTCTCGACGAGGCTGCCGAGGCCGAGGAGGCGGCGCAGGTGCAGATCGAGGTGCTGGGCTCGCGGCTGAACACCGCGCTCGCCCGCCTCGCCGCGGAACAGAGCGAGCTTGCCGAGAGCGAGGCCGCCCGCGCCGAACTGGAGGCTGCCGAGGCCGCCCGTCTTGCCGCCGAGGCACAGGAACTGGAGCGCTACCGCTCGGAGTTCTTCGGACGTCTCCGCGAGCTTCTGGAGGGTCGCGAGGGTGTGCGGATCGACGGCGACCGCTTCGTGTTCTCCTCCGAGGTGCTGTTCGACGTAGGCTCGGCCGATCTGTCGCCAGAAGGTCTCAGCCAGATCGAGAACGTGGCCGACCTGCTCACGGACGTGGCCGACGACATCCCCGACGAGATCGACTGGATTATCCGCGTCGACGGGCATACCGACAACCAGCAGATCGGCGCGGGCGGCGCCTTCGCCAACAACTGGGAGCTCAGTCAGGCCCGCGCGCTGTCGGTCGTCCTCTACATGTCGGAGGAACTTGGCATCCCGCCCGCGCGGCTGGCCGCAACGGGCTTCGGTGAGTACCGCCCCGTGGCCAGCAACGAGACACCGCAGGGCCGGGCACAGAACCGCCGGATCGAGCTGAAGCTGACTGAGCGATGAGCGCGCCGGGTCTTGGCAGCTACGTCGACGAGGCCCGCACCATTTTCCCGCGCTTCCTCGCCGTGCCGCCGGCACGCTACATGCCACCGATCGCGACATGGCTTCCGACCCGCACGGTGCGGGTCACCGCATAGACGCGGGCGCGGGGCGCGATGCCGACTGGTTCGCCGGTCGCGGGCATCGCGTGACCGCCGTGGAGCCGGTGGAGACGCTTCGGATGGCCGGGGAGCGGCACACGGGCGCGCGTCCGCTGGCATGACGCGTCGCTTCCGGACCTCGGCCCGACGGGCCGCGCGGAGCTGACCTGGATGATCGCCGTCTCCGCGCGGAGTGCTGGACGACAATCGGCCGTCTTCCCGCCGCAAGCGCGTCGCGGCCCGGACAGTCTTTGAGGCTGGTGTCCGAGAAGTCCTGCGGGCAGCAGGCCCCGGCGAAACGAAAACGCCCCCCGATTTCTCGGGAGGCGTTCGTTACTCTTGTCGCCCGGGCCTCAGTCCGCCGTGAGAAGCGGCGGCTTCTTGGAACTGAGACGGGGATTGCCCGGCTCCTCGAAGCGCAGGTCGATCTCGCCGTCCTTGACGCCGACCTTGACCGTGCCGCCCTTGGCGAGCTTGCCGAAGAGAAGTTCCTCGGCGAGCGGCTTCTTGATGTGCTCCTGGATCACGCGGCCGAGGGGTCGTGCGCCCATCTTGTCGTCGTAGCCCTTCTCGGCAAGCCATTCGGCGGCGGGCTTCGTGAGCTCGATGGTGACGTTGCGGTCCATGAGCTGCGCCTCGAGTTGGAGGACGAACTTCTCGACCACCGACAGGATCGTCTCCCGGCCGAGCGGCGCGAAGCTGATCACGGCGTCGAGGCGGTTGCGGAACTCCGGCGTGAAGGTCCGCTCGATCGCGGCCGTATCCTCCCCTTCGCGGCGGTCGCGGCCGAAGCCGATGGCCGCCTTGGCCTGCTCGGCGGCGCCCGCGTTCGAGGTCATGATCAGGATCACGTTTCGGAAATCCACCTTGCGCCCGTTGTGGTCGGTGAGCGTGCCGTGGTCCATCACCTGCAGCAGCACGTTGAACACGTCCGGATGCGCCTTCTCGATCTCGTCGAGCAGGAGTACGCAGTGCGGATGCTGGTCTATCCCGTCGGTCAGAAGTCCACCCTGGTCGAAGCCGACGTAGCCCGGCGGCGCGCCGATCAGGCGGGAGACGGCGTGCTTCTCCATGTATTCCGACATGTCGAAGCGCAGCATCTCCACTCCGAGCGAGTCGGCCAGTTGCTTGGCGACCTCGGTCTTGCCGACGCCGGTGGGGCCGGCAAAGAGATAGTTGCC
>CAZUVG010000074.1:0-10003 GCA_964623765.1 uncultured Roseicyclus sp. | reverse complement strand
GAAGCTCGCGCCCCGTCTGCGACTGATCCTCGTCGAACCATGCCCGCAGCTCGGTGTCGTCATCGCGGTGAGCCTGCTGGTGCCGCTCGTGCTCCCTGGCGTCGTCGCATGGCAGACGCATCTTGGCGGGTTCCTGGCTGGCTGGGTCCTCGCTATCGCGCTTGACCCGGGTATCTCCAAGACCTGATGCGCTACTCGCCGAGCAGGCCCTGCGGGCTCATTGAGGTGCTCCGCCGCCGGCGCGTTCAAGGCGCAGGCGGCGGAGATCCTCTGAACGAGAAGTGCAGAGAGGTGTAATCGTAGGTTGCCTGACCCGACGGCGGTGGCGTGGGCGCTGTTGGTCAATCGTGCCGCCTCGCGCGAGAAGGGAGGCAAGAACGATCGCGACAAGGATACCGATCAGGAACGGCGCTTCGGCCGAGCCCAGAAAGTCCAGGGCGATACCGTCAATCCCGCTGGGCGCGTAGCCAGGCGCATAGGCGTGACCTTCGAAGTTGGCAAGCGTACTGGACATCACTGGTTCACCGACGATTCGATTACATTCTGAAACGTATTCGTCTCATATGATCGGCATACGGCTGGGATGAGGCAATCTCGCGGCCGGGTCGGGCGATGGCGCGCGTCAGGGGCGCATTGGGGCGACGACGTAAGGCACCGGCTCCTCGTCGATGGGCGCAGGAACGAAGGGGACGAGAACTCTCTGCGGCCGTCGCGGCGGGTCCGAGGCGAGTGCGCGCCAGCCCTCCGCGGGACGCGCCATCTCCACTGCACGACTCACCTCGAAGCGCGACCAATGGCCCGTCCCGGTCCAGAGCACGATCTCGCCATCATGGTCGAGGACGACCGATAAACGGTTGGGCCAGCGCAGCAGAATGTCCCTCCACGTCACGTCGATGATGGGGCTGACAGCAAGACACCGCACGCGTTCCGGACTGCTCGGGGCGATCGACATGCGGCCCCGATTGCCCGATCTTGGTAAATACTCCGTTCCCTGGCGCCGGAAGACCGCCCGTTGATCGACAGGTCACGGTAGGGCCATGCCCGCGTTCGCAACGAAGTATCGTGCAATCGCCCGCATCAATGTCGAGCGCACCGAATGGCCGACAACTCCCCTCATGGACGCGAGGCGACGTGCGCGCATGCAGGCGGCAGAGAAGATCGTGGAAGTGTCGTTCTTCCGAAAGGTCAATGCCCACAGAAAGGCAGTTGACCATGGTGGCATGGCATCCTATGGCCGCTGATATGCAAAACAATGATCGAGCGGGAAATGTCCGATATTGATCTCTCCGCGATGAAGCGCGAGGAACTCAACCAGCTCCGGAAGGATATCGACAAGGCGATCGAGACCTATGATGAGCGACAGCGCCTCGAAGCACTGAAGGCAGCCCGGCAAGCCGCTCAGGCGGCGGGCTACACCCTTGAAGAGCTGATTGGATCGTCGAAGAAAGCCAAGGGCAAGAAGACGCAGACGGTACCGAAGTACCGCAACCCCGAGAACCCGGCGCTGACCTGGTCGGGCCGCGGCCGTCAGCCCGAGTGGTTCAAGGCAGCCGTCGAGGCGGGCACGCCCAAGGACGAGATGCTGATCGCATAGTCGGGCGCGCCGCCGCGTCCAGTGGCGTGCGACTGCCGGAATCAGGGTTAACTGCATGTTCATCATGATCGTGGAGAACGGCGGTCACGGACGGCCTCTCTCCCGTCCGGTTCCCTCCATGTTCACGGATTTCGGGGTCGGCCGCGCCGATCCCGAAGCCCCGTGAGGTCGGTGCTCATCGGTCGCCCGACTTCACTGGCCCACCGTCCTCGACGCGCCCCATGACCCCGAACGGCCGCTCGAGAGGGCGCACGAGGTGGGTAACCGACCCAAAGACCAGACGCCGCTCACGGACGAAAAAATCGCTGGCCCTGGAGGCCCGAAGGCGGGTGCAGCGTTCATGCACTGCCCCAGGCGTCGAGATCGACGGCTCGGCTCCCGTGGTGGCGCGCGCCGAGGGCTTTGAGAAACTTCTTGTCGGCGGTGATCAGGGTCCGCTCGAGGCGCTCGGCGAGCGCCAGGTAGACGCAGTCGTAGACGGGATGCCCGAGCTCGAAGGCGAGCTCGAGGGCGCGTGCCTCGAGGACATCGTCCGGATCGACCATGTCCATGGGGGCATCCTGGAGCAGCTGGAAGAGCGCCTTGGCCGTGCCCGCTTGCATGGCGTCTTTCGCGGTCAGTGTCCGAAGGATGTTCGCGGCCTCGATGCGGAGAAGGGCAGGGGCAACAAGATCATGCCCCCGCAACGCATACGCGGCGTCGCTCCCCGGCTCGTCGATGAGCCACTTCATCGCGACGGAGGTGTCGACGACGAGCCTCAAGCGCCGGCCCGGTCGCGGTCCTCGCGCAGGATCTCGGTCGTCGTGGCCTGGCCTTCGGGCAGTTTCACGCGCCGCGCCCGGGCGTCCTCGAAGAAGTCCCCGCGTTGCCGGGGTCGCAAGGCCTCTTGCAGGATGAGCCGATGCTCCGCTTCCGCGGACCGGCCCGATCTGGCGGCGCGCGCTTTCAGCGCCGCCACGATGTCGTCATCGATGTTCCGGACCGTCAGCTGTGCCATGCGTCTCACCGCTATCATTATGCCTTCATCATGAAGGCAACCGATACGGCATGGCAAGAAAGACAGTCAGAGACCCGGACAGGTTCCGGAGGCCGCGTCAGTCAGCCAGAAGTCAGCCAGACGCTGTTGTTGGAAACGTGAAACAGGTGACCATCCTCCCGCATCCGCTCGGCATCGACGCGCGGGACCACGGGCGTGCCGTGTCGCCTGCCGATGTGACCCGCCGATATGGGTTGCGGTCTGGGATCGGGCGAGAGGTGAACCTGGCGTCGCCAAGTGCCCTGACCCGGTAGATCAGCGCCTCATTGGACTGATTGACGTGAGGGCCGAACCGTCCAGATGACGACCCAGGACCCAGAACGGCCCGTAGAGCGCGTGTGCGCGCCGCTGGGCGCGATCTCGCCATTTCGGCAGGGTGAACAGCCCAAAGCGCAAAGACCCCCTCACAGACGAAAAAATAGGGGTGTGGCCTGCGCTCGCCGCGCGCAGCGCCACGCCTTGACGCTAGCGCTGCCGTCCTTCGGGCGGTGCATGATCGTGCCCGCGGTCACCGAGCTCTGCTACCGGCAACCCGCGCACTCCCGTGTCGGCCGCTCGCATGGTAGGCGTCGGGATCGGCCGCACAACCGGCCCGACTGCATTTCCGGGCCGCCCACCTCGGCACCCGCAAGGCGCTTGCTGCTGCGACGAGACGCCACGACCTCGGGCGCACACGGACTGTTTCCGGTCCAGCGTGCTATTCGGCAAAATCTCGTCATGATTCCAAGAGAATGGCGGCCCGTTGAGAGTAGAAGGAGTGTGTCGTGCCCCAGCGTTTCCCCGAACTCGTCGCGCAAGACGACATGCCTGGCGACAGCGAGTCGAACGGTGGCCGATGGCGGCATGTCCTGATGGCTCTGGCGTTTTCCGTGGCTGTGGCCGGGGTGACGCTGCTTCTCGTGCTCGCGTGGTCCACCTAGTCAGCGTCGACCTGTGTCGTGGTGGCGAGCAGCGCATCGCGCCGCTGCCGAAAGAAGGTCGTCATCTGCCACCGGAGCAGGTAGTCGTCCGACACCGTGCGGTATGCCACGCCGAGCCGCCGTGCGGCTGTCTCGATCCGGAACTCGATGGCCCCCTCGAACCCGTCGCGGTCCACGATGACGACCATGGGTTCCTTGCCGGCGAGCCAGGCTGCGAACTCGGCCTGCTGAACGCTGTCCAGCGACGAGCGCGTGTCGAGCCCGACCTCGATGGCATGCGTCGCCGTCTCGCAATCCAGCCTGACGTGGTGCTCGCCGCCGTCGATCACGTAGGCGTGCCGGACCTCGGGCTCGCCGCCCAGCATGGCACACAGAATCGCGATGGCTTCGGCTTCGGTCATGGGCATCGCGTCCTGTTCTCACCGCCGGTGGCATAGAAGGCCGCGGTGTCGCCGCTGGAGATCAATGCAGCACGAACCGGGTCCAGGACCCAGAACGGCCCGTAGAGCGCATGTACGCGTCGCTGAGCGCGATCGCGAGATTGGGGGGCTTCCGGGGGCTGGCGGTTGTCTTTCAGCTGCATGGGGCGAGAAGCGACGGGACGGTGGCGTTCCGGCGGAGGATGCGGCGGGGTCAGGTGCATGCACTTCTGGCCGACAAGGTGTGTCCTGTCCCACCCGTTCGCTTCGCGGGCCATCGTGTCATTGGCCTGTGTCTTGAAGCGTCAATGCCGCCGACCTACCAGAACTGTCGGGTTTGCTATGCCGACAAGCTTCCCCGCGTTCGTCTCGTTGGTCGGCTCGGGAGAATGCTGAATGCCAGTGCAGGTGATGGCTTTGCTTACCGTGAACGAGGATGCGCCGGAGAGCCTTGCAGAGTATTTTAGCACGACCCTACCCCTGATCGATGCAGCGGGAGCCCGCATCGTGCAGCGCTTCACGATAAACGAAGTCGTCGTCGGCCACAGGTCGCCTCGAACCCTTGTCCTTGTCGAGTACCCGTCGCGGGAGGCGCTCGACAGCGTGTTCAACAGCGCCGAATACGAAGCCATCAAGCAGGTGAGGGACGAGGCGTTCCTGAGCTACGAGATCGCTATCATCGAGAATGAGTGTGAGAGCGACCTGAGCCGAGCCTAGGTGTCCCGTCTCGGATGATCACATGGACCCTCGCCGGCGGGCGCTGTCCATGGTCGCACACGCGGTCGAGAGTGAGGGGGGGCGACCTGCTCCGCACCTTGGGTTGCGGCAATGGGTATCGCTTCCTGCGCTCACCGCCGGTGGAAGCGACGGCCGCGGCGTCCCCGCTGCAGATCGCTTGGCGGCCCCCAGCCCAACACCCAGAACGGCCCGTAGAGCGCGTGTACGCGTCGCTGAGCGCGCTCTCGAGATTTCGGGTGGTCACCGAGCGCAAAGCGGGAGAGCTCGCTCACGGGCGAAAAATTTGCGAGGGGCGCGCTTTGCCCCATGGACCGGGCCAGGCCGTGTCTCGCGCCTCGCCGTCGAATTATGGCAATCGCCGGTATCGACCCGGCGACGCTACTGGAACGATGATGAGCGCTGCTCGAGCCCGTCGCCCGCGTCGTCCGGTGTTGCGTCGCTGCGCGCGAGTTCGGCCGCACCTGTATACCGAGCTGCCAGAAGCTGGTCTGTCGTTGCGACCATCTCGTGGCGCCGCGTGATCAGGAGAAGCTCGTCCATCAGCGAGTGAAAATGCTGCCGGTCCCGATGGTCGTCTCCTGTCGCCGTGCGAAGGTTGAGCCGCTTCGCGATCCGCCCGCGGACCCATGCAATGTCCGATGCCGTATCAAGCATCTGATTGGCCGCGGAAAAATCCCTCATATCCTTCAAGGTGTCGAGCATCCAGGCAAAGCCGGGCATCACATCTCTCCTGCAACCGATCTTTACCTAACGACATGGCACCCGCCCCGGTTTCACGCGGATACGCATTTTCAGTCGGATGAGGAGCAGTCGACCTCGCCGGGGCCACACCGCTGGGCCAACGCCTTGCCGTGGACACCCGGTGACGCTAATGGCCGGCCCGCCGGCGCAAGCCCGCCTCCAGGAAGCGGACTTCTCTCCCGTCTGACTGGCCGCCCTTACCCAACGTTAATGTAATGTCATCAGACAGCTATGCATGAGTGTGGGGCGGGTCACCCGGTTGAGTCTCGGCACGCTGATGCTGGGAGGCGCGGTCGCCGTGTTGGCGCCGCACGCCACGCATTTCGTGTCCCGCAGCGCCGTGGTCAACGCGCCGCTCGTCTCGCTGGCCGCGCCGTTCGACGGACTGTTCCAGTCCGACCCGCTCGCCCCCGCCGACGTGGTGCCGCCCCATACCCCGGTCTTCGAGCTCGCCCCCGATCCCGCAGAGCGCCTGGAGCGCGCGCGCATCGTCTCGGACATATCCCGCCTGCGGGGTGAAATCCGGGCTCTGGAGCGCGAGATCGAGGCGCTGGAGAGCCTCGATCGCGCCCTGGCCGACCGGGACGCCGAGACCCGACGCCTCGCGCACGATGTCCTCGCGCTCGATCTCGAGGCCATCGAGACCCGGATCAATGCCGCACAGGTCCGGTATGACCGACTCTCCCGCGAAGCCTCCCGCCAGCAGCGCCTGGTGGACGCGGGCAGCGTCCCGGCCACCGTCGCCGAGGATGCCGCCGACCTGGCGCGTGTGGCCCAGGCCGAGCGTGATCGGCTGCGTGTTGAAGCGCGCCGCGTGATGCGCGAACGGGCCGCGATCGACATTGGCGCCTTGCCAGCCTTCGGCACCGAAGACGGCGCCTATGCGCGCCAGAGACAGGACGAAATCGCGATCCGGCACGCCGATCTCGTGTCACGCCGCGATCGCCTGGCTGCAGCCCTTGAAGCGGCCCGGTCCCTGCTCTGGGGTCTGTCCGAGAACGAGACGGCCCTTCAGCTGTTCACGCCGCACCTCGCCCAGGGCATGCTCGCGTGGACAGCCACGCCCGGCCAGGCCGCGGCCGTCGCGGCGGGGCAGGAGGTCGTCCAGCTCCTCGACTGCAGCCGCCGCTTTCTCGAGGTGCCGATTTCCGAGACGGCCCTCAGATCGGTCGAGATCGGCGATATCGCCGAGGTGCGGCTGAAGGGGGGCGGCGCGCCCTTTCCGGCGCGCGTTGCCGCCATCCGCGGTGCAGGCAGCCTTGTCATGGGCGGCAGTCTCGCCGCCGCGCCGGTCGATCTCTCTCCCGGCCGACTGACGATCATCATGCACCTCCCGCCAGCCAACGTGCAGGACGCCGAAACGGCCGCCCGCTTCTGCGATGTCGGGCGGACCGCGCAGGTCCGGCTGTCGCGAGACGTGCCGCCCTTCGTGGCCGATCTCGGCCGGGATATGCGCGAGACCCTCGTGCGCCTCGGCTTTCACCTCAGGGCCACGGGGCGGTATCTCGCCGGCTTGCTGGGGCCGGATGCGGGATGACGCCCGAAGCGCTGGCGCCCTTGCTGCTTCTCGGAGCGGCCGTCTGCTTCCTTCCAGACGCCTGGACCCGACGCCGGTCAGGACAACGCCTGATCGTGGTCTGCACGGTGCTGGTGGTGCTGCGCTACCTGCACTGGCGCTTCCTCGAGACGGTGCTTCCCGCCGATCCCGGCACGATCGGCGGCGCCTTCGTCTGGCTTGTCTTCGCGATCGAACTCCTCGCCTGGATCGACGCCGGGATCCTCTTCGCCTTCCTGCTCAGCCGAACCAATCGGAGCCTCGAGGCGGACTGGCATGAAGACCGGCTGCGCGAAGCCGATCCCGCCACGTTGCCCGAGATCGACGTCTTCATCGCCACCTACAACGAACCCATCGAGGTGCTCGAGAAGACCATCTCCGGCGCGCTCGCGCTCGACTGGCCGAAGGAGCGGCTGAATGTCTGGGTTCTCGACGACGGCCGACGGGAATGGCTTGCGCGCTACGCGCGCAGGCGCGGCGCAGGTTATCTCACCCGGCCCGATAATGCCGGTGCGAAGGCGGGCAACATCAACGCCGCGATCTGCAACACGCAGGCCCCGTTCTTTCTGGTGCTCGACGCCGACTTCGTGCCGCAACGTAAGTTCCTGTTTCGAGCGATGGGCTTCTTCCAGGATCCGGCCATCGGCATCGTCCAGATCCCGCATAACTTCTTCAACCCCGACCCCATGCAATCCTCGCTCGAGATGAGCAAGCTGATGCCGGACGATCAGCGGTTCTTCTTCGAGGCGATCATGCCCGGGCGGGACGGCTATGACTGCGCCTTCTGCTGCGGCTCGAACGGGATCGTCCGGCGGGCCGCGCTCGAGAAGATCGGCGGAGCGCTGCCGACCGGTTCGATCACAGAGGACATGCTGCTGACCATGGTGCTCAAGCGCCATGGCTACGTGACCCGCTACCTCGACGAGAAGCTCGCCTACGGCCTTGCTCCCGAGAGTATCAACGCCTTCTTCATCCAGCGCGCGCGGTGGGCGCGTGGCGCAATCCAGATCCTGTTTCTGCCAGAGGGCCCCCTGCGCAATCCCGGCCTCGCGTTGCACGAGCGGATCTTCTTCCTGCCGCTGCATTGGATCAGCCAATCCCTCTCGCAGAGCCTCGCCATGGTCATTCCGGCTATCTTCCTGCTCGCCGGTCTGCCGCCGCTCGTGGGGGCGAGCTTCGACGAGATCCTGTCGATCCAGGCCCCCGCCATCCTCGCCGCACTCGTTGCCGTGCGCATGCTGGCGCCAGGTGCGTTCCATCCGGTTGCGGCCACCGCACATTCGGTGCTGCAGGCATTCCGGCTTCTGCCCGTCGTGCTGGCCACGCTGATCCGGCCCCACGGCCACAGCTTCAAGGTCACCCCGAAAGGTGGCGAGGGTCAGGTCGTGACCGATCGGACGACCGTGGCCGTATGCATCCTGATCGCCCTCACGACGGCCCTCGGACTCCACTTGAACGCGCATTTCGAGACGCAGATCGTGCCGCTCTCGCACATGGTGCCCGTGGTCGCCGTCTGGGCCATCATCAACGTCGCCGTGCTGATGCTCGTGGCCAAGATCGCCGTTTCGCCCCCGGCCCGCCGCCTCGAGCAGAGGTTCGATCTGCGACAGGAACTCCGTGTGCATTTTGCCGACACCACCAGGCGCCCGGCCTGGACGCGAGACATCTCGCTGTCGGGCGCACTCGTCGAAATGTATGAGGCCCCGGACGCGACCGGGCCGGGCGACTGGATCTGTCTCGAGATCGCCGGTGTCGGCTTCGTGCCCGCCAAGGTCCGCCGCCGCTCGTCCCCGGGCGCACGCGCATCCTTCGGGCTCGCCTTCGCGATGCCGAGCTTCGAAGAACACGCCGATCTCAGGCCAGGCCGTGAGGCGCGGCGGCTCGAGCTCGACGAACCCGCCTTCCTGCGTCCCGACGTCAACGCCGACGGGATCCCGTGCCGAATCCGCAACGTCTCGATGACCGGTGCGCTCGTCGAGATCGCCGAGCCGACGATCGATCTCCGAGCTGACGAGTGGGTGCTCTTCGAGCTTGCGAGTGGCGCACGAGTGCCAGCCGATACGCAACGGATCCAGAAAGACGCAACGACCGACACGACGCGGCTCTCCCTTCGCTTCAACATTCTCGACCCCGACCTGCGTCATCGCTTGATCGAGAAGCTCTTCACCGAGATCCGGCCCTCCGGCGTGTCCTGTGTCCATGGCTGGCTGATCTTCCGCCAGCTGCTTCTCAGCCTGTTTTCCGCAGGCGGAGAGTCCGCCGCTGCTGTCCCGGACCGATCCCCTCAAGCGGCCGACCTGATCCTGCCCAACTGGATCCAGGATCTTCTCATCGCGGATCTTTCCCGGCGGGCCACCGGGCACCCGGAGACCGCGCGACACGAGACAGCACACCTGCGCACCCGGGCCTGATCGATCAGCAGCAGACCTCCGGTGCGTATAGGCGAGAGAGAGCCGCATTCCTGTGCCGATCGGTTCGGCACAGCCCGCCTCCTTTGCCCGGTCAAAGGACACGCCGCGCATGCGCCTGTAGGATGTCTGCAACAACCCCCTCGAGCATGTCGCCGGCAGGCAAGCGCTGCTCGACTTGGTCTCCCCGGCGCTTACGTGACCTCGGGCGGTCTGGAGGAGGGGCGGTGCGCGTTCTCGTTGTTTATCAATCACCTTCGTTACTTCTGGACCGATATATCGAAGCGCTGCGCACCCACCGGGTCGTCTACGATACGTCGCCCTCCCTCGCCGGCGCGCTCGAGGATCTGGCCTTCCTCTCCTGCGACGCGGCTGTGATCGTCATCGACACGGTGGCGATCGGGTGGTCCGACGTCGCGAAGGTGCGCCGACGACATCAGACCCTCTCCATCGTCGCGGTCTGCAACGGCGCGACCGCCATCGAGCGCACCGCGGCCTTGGACAACGGCGCCGACGACGTTCAGGAGCTCTCCGCCGATCCGCTCGAACTAGTCCGACGCCTCGAGGCAATCGTGCATCGCCGTCACGGCGT
>CAZUVG010000073.1:0-10089 GCA_964623765.1 uncultured Roseicyclus sp. | reverse complement strand
TCGACGCTCAAGTCCTCGGGCTTGGGATGGCGGCAATCGAATCCGACGTACAGCCATTTCCCGTCCGTGGCGACCCGCATGACCGTGTCGTTGTTCGGCTTGAATTCGTCCGCCTTCAATTTGAAGTCGTAAAAACACGGACTTTCGTAGGCCTTTTCCCAACAGGCGTCGTCGAGATTCCCATCGATCTTCGGCGGGGTTTCGCATTGATAATTGGCGATGTCGATCACCGGCACCGCCGGTTTGTCCTTGGTCGCCGCTAACGCCGCCGCCACGGCGAGGATCAGCACGCCCCCGTCCAGCGCCGCGCGCCGAGCTTCTCGGGCCAGCCGCCCCAGAGCCACATTCCCGCCCGCGAGGAGGAGACGGCCGTCGATCCGGATCAGGAGCGGATCGAGATCCCCGCCTTCCTGCGCCGCCAGGCGAACTGAAGGCCGTCACGATCGCATCGGAAGGGCCGGCACGACGTCGGCCCTTTTTCTTTTCACCACAGGCATTTGGCCCGATTCTGTGAGTAAGTCGGCAGGTTTCTGCCGAAGGCGCCCGCCAATGTTGCAAGACGTCATAAACGTTGAATTGTCACCTTCGGTTGAGAGGTGTAGCCGGATGATGCGGGTCGAGGGTCGAACGGCGTGAAATCCCTCCGGCAGACGGTGCAGCGCCGAAAGGGCCGGGCGGACCGGACAAGAGCGCGAAGCACGGCACGGACGACCGGGGATAGCGGGTGAGCAGATGCAGGCGACGATCAGGACGGACGTGAGCTTCAGCGGAATCGGTCTGCATACGGGCCGTCTCGTCCGCATGACCATCCGGCCAAGGGCGGCGAACATGGGGCTGTGGTTCCGCCGCACGGACCTGCCGGATCAGCCCTTCATTCCCGCGCGATACGACCGCGTTCCCGAAAGCCGGCTCTGCACGCGGCTCGACGGGGACGGCGGCGCCTCGGTCTCCACCGTGGAACACGTGATGGCCGCGCTCGCGGGCTGCGGCATCCACAACGCGCTGGTGGAAGTCGACGGCCCCGAGGTCCCGATTCTCGACGGCTCGGCCGCGCCCTTCGTCCGCGGCATCCTAGCCGCCGGCATCCAGCGGCAGGACGCGGCCGTCGTGGCGCTTGCCGTGACCCGCGAGATCGTGGTGACGGATGGCCCGGCCATGGCAAGCCTCGCGCCGGCCGCGGGGCTGGAGATGGATTTCTCGATCGACTTCGCGGATTCCGCCATCGGCCGGCAGCGCCGCGTGGCGAACCTCGCCAACGGTCGGTTCGTTCGCGAATACTGTGACAGCCGGACCTTCTGCCGGCAGGCCGACGTGGATGCGATGCATGCCGCGGGCCTCGCGTTGGGCGGCAGCTACGAGAATGCCGTCGTCGTGGACGGCAACGCGGTCCTCAGCCCCGGCGGCTTTCGCCATGCCGACGAGGCCGTGCGCCACAAGATGCTCGACGCGCTCGGCGACCTCGCGCTCGCGGGCGCGCCGATGCTCGGCCGCTACACCGGCGTGCGCGCGGGGCACATGCTGACCAATCGCCTGTTGCGGGCGGTCTTCGCGACGCCGGGCGCGGTGCGGGTCGTCGAATGCAGCCCCGAGCAGGCTGCCGGCCTGCCCGGCATGGGCGTGAATTCCGCGGACCTTGCCCACGTCGCCTGACGCGATTGCGGATGGCACAGCCGCCGGACCCCGCAACATCGGTGTCGAAGGCCGTTTTGCACCAAAAAACTTTGTGCTAGGACCGCTCACACCGGGGCGGCAACCGGGCCATGTTGCCGGGGCGCCGGGAGACGAGCGGGGATGAGACGGATGCAGCGAGCGACTTCAGCGGGTTTGACCTTGGCGCGTCGGGCGGGCGCGGTGGCGCTCGTGGCCGTTCTCGCCGGCTGCGGTGGCGGCGGCGAGGGCGGCGGCCTTTTCGCGGCACGCGACCGGCAGGCGCCGCTCGAGGAACTCGATGCGCGGACCATCTACCAGCAGGGCGAACTGGCGCTGGAGCGTGACCGGCCCGACCGCGCGGCCGAGCTTTTCGGCGAGGTCGAGCGGCTGCATCCCTATTCCGACTGGGCGCAGCGTGCGCTGATCATGCAGGCCTTCGCCTACCACCAGGACCGCGACTACGAGAGCAGCCGGATCGCCGGGCAGCGCTTCCTCGACTTCTACCCGGCCGACGAGGACGCAGCCTATGCGCAATACCTGATCGCGCTGAGCTACTACGACCAGATGGACCAGGTCGGTAACGATTCCGCAATTGCCATCGAGGCGCTGCAGGCGCTGCGCACGGTGATCGAACGCTATCCCGACAGCGACTACACGCAGGACGCGGTGCTGCGCTTCGACGTGGCCTTCGACAGGCTCGCGGCCGACGAGATGGAGGTGGGGCGCTACTACCTCCGCCGCCAGCACTACACCGCGGCGATCAACCGCTTCCGCATCGTGGTTGAGGAGTTCCAGACGACGAGCCACACGCCCGAGGCGCTGATGCGGCTTGTCGAGGCGTATCTCGCGCTCGGCCTGACGGAGGAGGCGCAGACGGCGGGCGCGATCCTCGGCTACAACTTCCGCGGCTCGCCCTTCTACGAGGACGCCTTCCGGCAGCTGAACGGGCGGGGGCTCGCGGCCGAGGCGGCGGGGCAGAACTGGCTGCGCGAGGTCTGGGACCAGACGGTGCGCGGCGACTGGCTCTGACGCTTCCGGACGGCCTTTGCATCGCCCGCGGCGGGGTCTAATGGTGGCTCCATGCTGCGCCATCTCGACATCCGCGACCTGCTGATCATCGACCGGCTGGAACTGGGGTTCCGGCCGGGGCTCAACGTGCTGACCGGCGAGACCGGGGCGGGCAAGTCGATCCTGCTCGATGCGCTCGGCTTCGTGCTGGGCTGGCGCGGCCGGGCCGATCTCGTGCGGCAAGGGGCCGAGCAGGGTGAGGTTGTGGCGGTCTTCGAGATCGCGTCCGACCACCCCGCGCGCAGGGTGCTGGAGGAGGCGGGACTGCCCGCGGGCGACGAACTGATCCTGCGGCGCGTGAACACCGCCGACGGGCGCAAGACCGCCTGGGTCAACGACCGCCGCGCGAGCGGGGAGGTGCTGCGGGCCCTGTCCGACGCGCTGGTGGAGCTCCATGGCCAGCAGGACGACCGCGGGCTTCTCGACCCGAAGAACCACCGGGCGATGCTGGACGAGTTCGGTGGGCTCGGGAAGCTCAAGGCCGAGGTCGCCGCGGCGTGGCGGGCGCGGGCCGAGACGCGGCGCGCGCTCGAAGCGGCCGGGGAGCGGATCGAGGAGATGCGGCGCGAGGAGGACTTCCTGCGCCATGCGGCGGCGGAGATCGCGGAGCTTGCGCCCCGGCCCGGCGAGGAGGCGGAACTCGACGCGCGGCGACGGCTGATGCAGGCGGCGGAGCGCATGCGTGCCGACGTGGTGCGGGCGGCCGCCGCGCTCTCGCCCGAGGGAGCCGAGGGGCAGATCGGCGACGCGCGCCGCTGGCTCGAGGGCGTGGCCGACCGGGCCGAGGGCGGGCTTGATGGCGCGCTCGCCGCGCTCGACCGGGCGCTCGTGGAACTGGGGGAGGCGCAGTCGGAAGTGGAACGTTTCGCCGACGCACTGGTCTTCGATCCTTCTGAACTGGAGCTGGCGGAGGAGCGGCTCTTCGCTCTCCGGGCGCTGGCGCGCAAGCACGGCATCGTGCCGGACGACCTCGCGGCCTTCGGCGCCGACCTCGCGGCGCGGCTCTCGGCGCTCGACCGAGGGGCGGAGGAGATCGACAGCCTTCGCCGTGCGCATGAGCAGGCGGTGGCGGACTGGGAGGCGGCGGCCGGGCGCCTCGGCGTCGCGCGGCGCGAGGCGGCGGCACGGCTTGACGCGGCGATGGCAACGGAACTGGCGCCGCTGAAGCTCGAACGGGCGGCCTTCGCGACCGGGATCGGGCCGGCCGAGCCGGGGCCTGCCGGGGCCGACACGGTGACCTTCACGGTGGCGACCAACCCCGGTGCGCCGGCAGGCCCCATCAACCGCATCGCCTCGGGGGGCGAGTTGTCGCGGTTCCTCCTTGCGCTCAAGGTCTGCCTGACGCGCGACGACAGCGGGCTGACGCTGATCTTCGACGAGATCGACCGGGGCGTGGGCGGGGCGACCGCCGACGCCGTGGGGCGGCGGCTGGCGTCGCTGGCCGAGGGCGGGCAGGTCCTCGTGGTGACGCACTCGCCGCAGGTCGCGGCGCAGGGCGCGCATCACTGGCGCGTGGCCAAGTCGGTCGAGGGCAGCGCGACGCTGAGCCGCGTCGAGGCGCTGGGGCCGGACGCGCGGGTCGACGAGGTGGCGCGGATGTTGTCGGGCGACCGGATCACCGACGAGGCGCGGGCCGCGGCGCGGGCGCTCCTGCAGGGCGCGGCCTGACGCGAGGTCCCGGCCTCTCGCCCCCGGCGGCGCCGGGCGCCGCTCGGCCGGACCTTCGGGGGCGCTGCCCCGGCGCGCGGATCGCGCGCTCCCCCGGAGATTTCGGCAGGCCTGTGCGAGGCGGTCCCATGGGCGGGGCTTGCCAGCGTGAGGCGGGTGGCTTAGGCCCACGGAAGGCGCCGTCTGGCGGGGCAGGGACGGAGGCCCGCCCGTGGCGGCGCAGGAGGGAAGGCCGGGGACGTGGCCGGAAAGCAGCGACGAGGCGTGGTTCGGGACCGGTTCGACAGGGTCGTGACCGGTTGCATCGAGGCATGGACCCTCCTGCGGGAGAAGGGGCCGAGCCAGGTCACCTTCTGGTTCATCGCCCTTCTCATCGGGATCGCGGCCGGCTTCGCGGCGCTGTTCTTCCGCAAGGGAATCGACGCGCTGCAGCATGCGCTCTACGGCGTCGACGACGTGCGGCTGCTGCATTCCTTCGCCGAAGGGCTGCCGTGGTACGTGATCCTGCTGATCCCCGTGTGCGGCGGGCTCGTCGTTGGGCTGATCCTGCACTGGTTCACGCCGGACGCGCGGGTCCGCTCGGTCGCCGACGTGATCGAGGGGGCGGCGCTCAACGACGGCCGGGTGGAGGAGCGCGCGGGCCTCGCCTCGGCGCTGGCGTCCATGATCACGTTGGGCACCGGCGGCTCCTCGGGGCGGGAGGGGCCGGTGGTGCATCTCGCCGCCGTGATCTCCACGCGGGTCTCCACCTGGCTCCGTGCCGACGGGATCACGGGCCGCGATCTCCTCGGCTGTGCGGTTGCGGCCGCCGTCTCGGCGAGCTTCAACGCGCCCATCGCCGGCGCGCTCTTCGCGCTCGAGGTGGTGCTGAGGCATTTCGCGGTCCATGCCTTCGCCCCCATCGTCATCGCGAGCGCGGCGGGCACGGTGATCAACCGGCTGGAGTTCGGCGACGTCACCGAGTTCAGCCTGCTGCAGGAGGGCACGCTTCAGTTCTACGTGGAACTGCCCGCCTTCCTGATCCTCGGTCTTGTCTCCGGCCTGATCGCCGTTCTTTTCATGCGGTCGATCTTCTGGGCAGACGACATGGGCTCGCTCGTGCAGCGGCTCACGGGAATCCCGCGCTGGCTGAGACCGGCGGCCGCGGGACTCATGCTCGGGGCCGTGGCGATCTTCTTCCCCCACATCATCGGGGTCGGATACGAAACCACATCGGCGGCGCTGACGGGGCAACTCCTGCTGCACGAGGCGATCGTCTTCGCGGTGGTCAAGGCGGCGGCGGCGGCCATCACCATCGCAGGACGCATGGGCGGTGGTGTCTTCTCTCCCTCGCTGATGATCGGGGCGCTGGCGGGGCTCGCCTTCGGGTTCATCGCGACCGCGATCATGCCGGAAGTGTCGGGGTCCGAGACGCTCTACGCGCTGGCCGGCATGGGGGCGGTGGCCGCGGCCGTCCTCGGCGCCCCGATCTCGACGACTCTGATCGTGTTCGAGCTGACGGGCGACTGGCAGACGGGGCTTGCGGTGATGGTCGCGGTGTCGATGTCCACGGCGCTGGCCTCGCGGCTGGTGGACCGTTCCTTCTTCCTGACGCAACTCGAACGGCGGAACATCCACCTCGCCGCGGGGCCGCAGGCCTACCTGCTTTCGATGTTCCGCGTCGGCCGCGTGATGCGCCCGATGGGTCACGAACAGGCCGCGCCCCAAGACCGGCTGCTGACGCTGATGGAGCAGGGCATCTACACCGACACCAACGCGACGCTGGAGCGGGCGCTGCCGGTTTTCGAACGCACGGGGCTCGACTACATCCCCGTGGTGCAGCTCGCCCCCGGCGACGGACCGCCGGCGCTGGAGGGGGCGCTGTTCCACGTCGATGCCCTCAAGGCCTACAACCGTGCGCTGGCGGCGACGGCGGAGGAAGAGCATTCATGAGGCGGCGCCGTCGGTGGGCGCGACACCCGATTCCGCAGCCCGCGCTTGAAAGCGGGCGGGAACGGCGACTAGGCTCGGACCATGGGATTCCGACGCACCTTTCTCGCCGCCCTGCTCGCCCCGGTTATCGTGGCGGCGGTCGCGCTGCCGGGCCGCGCTGACACCGGGCGTCTGCAGGAGATGCTGCGCATGATCCCGGACGCGGCTCTGCCGGCCGCGGCGCCGGGGCTCGTGATCGCCTACGGCAATGGCGACGCGGTGCGCGCCGTGGCGCGGAACGGCAACCAGGCCTGGCCTGCCGACGACTGGGCGGACGAATACGCGGCGATGCGCGCCGCCCCGCCCGCGCAGGCGCAGGCATTGCGCGCCGGGGCCGGGGAGGCGCTGAGCCTCGGCTACCGCGACTGGATCCACGCGCTCGAGGTTTCCGCAGCGCCGGTGCGCATGGGCGTCCATGCGCTGGTGCCCGACTCGGAGATGCGCCTGCGCGGCGCGCTTTTCGGCCGCGGCATGGAGGTTGCGACGCGCGGCGGGCAGATGGTGTTCTGGGAGGGGCGCGAGGATCACGCGTCCAGCCCGGACGCCGCCGACCCCGCCAATCCCTTCGGCGGGGCCGAGGGTTTGGCCATCCGTGTCGTGGTGGAGCCCGAGCGCGCCGTCTGGGCCACAGGCTGGCCACAGATCGAGACGGTGCAGGCCGGCTGGGGCTCGACGCTCGCCGACCGGCCCGAGGTGGCTCAGGCGCTGGCCGGTATCGAGGACGCGGTGCGTCGCACGGGGCGGCTCGTCTCGGTGGAGATGCGCTTCGGAGACAGCGCGGCGGGCTGGTTCGGCGAGGGTGCGGCACCGGCGTTGCGGGGCGTCTTTCTCGCCGACGTCGTCGACCGGCGGGAGGAGGTCGCGCTGCTCGGCCTCCTCTTCGAGGGGGGAACCGACGCGGAGGCCGTCGCGCGCCGCGTGGGCGAGGGCTGGAGCGGCAGCATGCTGGCGCGCTGGTCCGATGCGCCGCGCCTCGCGTTCGTCCCGGGGCCTTGGCCCGGCCTAGTCTTGACTGTCGAGGGCGACTGGGGCCCGGACGAGGCGGCCTCGAACGACACGCTGGCCGCGCTCCTGCGGGCCCGGGAGAACGGGACGCTCGCGGCATTGTTCGGTCGCTGAACCGGCGGCCGCCGAGGTTCCGCGAGCGTAGCCGCCCCGGCAGGACCGGGCCTCGGAAATGTCGCCGCCGGCTTGCGCATGGACCGGGCCGCGCCGTGGCGCGCGATCAGAGCTGCTCGACGGTGACCTTGTCGCCGTAGAACGCAAGGTAGCCGCCGATCTCGGCCACGCTCTCGCTCGGATCCTCGTAGGACCAGGCCGCGTCCGGGATGTCGCCTGCGGCGGTCGAGACGGTGTAGTATGTGGCCTGCCCCTTCCACGGGCATCGCGTGCTCGACGACGTCTTCTCCAAAAGCGCCATGCCGATGTCCGACCGCGGGAAGTAGATCACGGGCGGCGCGTCGCCCTCGTGCAGTTCCAGCGCGTCGGAGGATTCGCCCACGACTGCGCCGCCGGCCCGGACGACCCATTTGCCGGTCGCCTTCCTGATCCTGATATGCTCTGCCATCCTGTCTCCCTTCCTGTCCCGGTCTTCCGGGTTCCGGTCGCTTGTGCGATCCCGGACTTCCTGCCGGGGTTTCATGACGGTTCCGTGACGGGCCGCCCGAGTCAGTCGGCGCCGGTTCCCAGCGGTGCCGTCGCTGCCGCGAGCCAGTCCGCCGTGTCGGCGTCGAGCCGGGGTGCGATCCGCTCGAACACGCCCGCGTGGTAGGCGTCGAGCCAGTGGCGTTCCTCGCCCGAGAGCATCTCGGCCACGATCAGCCGACGGTCGATGGGCGCCCATGTCAGCGTTTCGAAGGCCAGCATCTCGCGGTCGTCGCCGCCGGGCAAGCGCTCGGCCGGTGTCACCACGACGAGGTTCTCGATACGGATGCCGAAGGCGCCCTCGCGGTAGTAGCCGGGCTCGTTGGACAGGATCATGCCCTCTTCCAGCGCCACCGTCGAGACGCGGGACAGTCGCTGCGGCCCCTCGTGGACGCCGAGATAGACGCCGACGCCGTGCCCCGTGCCATGGTCGAAGTCGCGCCCCGCGGCCCAGAGGGGCGCACGCGCCAGCGCGTCGAGATGGCTGCCCGCGACGCCCTTGGGGAACCTTGCGCGGTGAATCGCGATGAGACCGCGCAGAACCTGCGTAAAGGACTCGCACTCCTCATGGCCCACCGCGCCCACGGGCAGGGTGCGGGTGATGTCGGTCGTGCCGTCCTCGTATTGTGCGCCGGAATCGATGAGGAACAACTCGCCCTGCCCGAGAGGCGCGTTCGTTTCCTCGGTCACGCGGTAGTGGACGATCGCGCCGTGCGCGCCCGCGCCCGCGATCGTGTCGAAGCTGATGTCGCGCAACGCCCCCGTCTCCGCGCGGAAACCTTCCAGCGCGCGCACCACGTCGATCTCGGTCAGCCCGCCCTGCGGCGCAGTCCCGTCGAACCAGCGCAGGAAGCGCGCGAAGGCCGCGCCGTCGCGCAGGTGCGCCTCGCGGGTTGCCGCGATCTCGGCGGGATTCTTGCGCGCCTTGCGCAGGAGGCAGGGATCGGATCCCGCCACGGCTTCCGCGCCGCCCGAGGCCAGCGCGTCGAGCGCCGCCTGCGGCGCCGTGTTCCGGTCGACGCGGACCCGACCCCGCGCGGCGGCGAGATGCGCGGCAAGGTCCGCCTCGGCATGCACCGCCACCGTCCCGGGTATCGTCACCTCGGCAAGCTTGTCCCGTTCCACGAAGAGGTCGAGCGCACCCGATCGGTGCACGAGCCCCATCGCGTGCAGCAGCGGCGTGTGGCCCACGTCGCCGCCACGCAGGTTCAGCAGCCAGCAGAGGCTGTCGGGCTGCGTGACGAGCGCCGCGTCCTCGCCGGCCGCCGACAGGTCGCCCGCCACCGCCTCGAGCTTCGCCTCCGCCGAGAGGCCCGCGAAGGTCTCGGGCCATTTCCGTGCAGGTGCCGCCGGCGGGGAAGGGCGGTCGGTCCAGATCCTGTCGACGAGGTTGTCCAATGGCCTGAGCGCGACCTGCCGTTTCTCCAGCGCCCGTCCCACGCGCTCGATCTCGGCGGCGGTGTGCAGCCAAGGGTCGTAGCCCACCACGCCGCCACCCGGCAGCGCCTCTGCCAGCCAGTCTTCCAGCTTCGTCTCCGGCCAGTTCACGGGCGTGAAGCTCTCCGTGTCGACCTGCGCCCGGACCTGCACCCGGTAGCGCCCGTCAACGAAGATCGCGGCGCGGTCGGCCATGGCGACGGCGAAGCCCGCCGAACCGGTGAAACCGGTAAGCCACGCCAGCCGCTCGTCGCAGGATGCCACGTATTCGCCCTGGAAGCGGTCTGCGCGCGGCACGAGGAAGGCATCCACGCCCTCGCGCGCCATCTCGGCGCGAAGCGCGGCCAGCCGTGGCGGCCCGTCCTCGGGACGGGTCCGGACCTCGAAGCTTTGGAACATGCGCGCAAATCTCCCGTTGCGTGACGCCAGACTGCCCCGGCCCGGGCGCGATGTCCATTCGCCCCGCCGAACGGGGCGCAGGACCTGCAGCCCGCTCCGTCAGCCCGCCTTCCGGATCCCCATGACCCGCGCCCGCGCCCGGGGGTCGCTGTCGAAGAGGCTCGCCAACTGCTCCGTGATGGCCCCCGCGAGCTGCTCGGCATCCGTGATCGTCACCGCGCGGCCGTAGTAGCGCGTCACGTCGTGGCCGAT
>CAZUVG010000072.1:0-10145 GCA_964623765.1 uncultured Roseicyclus sp. | reverse complement strand
CGCACCTCGTTCTCGATGGTGCCGCCGCCCGGCCCCTCGATGCCGAAGACGGCCGAGTCGGACCCCGTCTGCCGGATCGTCCGGAGGCCCTCCATGAAAGCGGGCAGCTTCGAGAAGTCGCCCAATCCCGCCGCCTCGGCGGCTGCGATCGAATAATAGGCATAGGTCGTGTCACCGACCTTGAGCGTCTTGCGGGTCTTCGCGGTGTCGTGGCCGACGGTAATGGGCATGGAAGCCTCCCTTCATCCGGTCGCGGGCTGCGTCGTGTCGCGGGGTTGTCTTGCGTCTCACCTGCCACCGGTGCGGGAACCGTTCAAGGGTGGACAGGCGGGGTGCGACGATTTTTGTATGCAATGGCATACTGAATTGCAAGCGCCCGATGCCGGCACGCGCGTGGCATGGCGCCGCATTCGCTTTCCCTGCGCCCGGCGATGGGCTACCGGAGAACGCAAGATGCTGTTGTCCGTCACCGATCTCTCCTGCGCCCGCGGCTCGGCGCAAGTGCTCGCCGGGGTGGGGTTTTCCGTTGGCGAAGGCGAAGCGCTGATCCTCCGCGGCCCGAATGGCGCAGGCAAGACCACGCTCCTGCGCACCCTCGCGGGGCTCACGCCGCCGCTGGCAGGGGCGATCGACTGCGCCCCCGACTCCATCGCCTACGCAGGCCATGCCGACGGGCTCAAGGCGCAGCTCACCGTCGCCGAGAACCTCCGCTTCTGGGCCGGCGCCTTCGCCGCCGGTGGCATCGACCGCGCGGTCGATGCCTTCGACCTCGGCGCCCTCGTCGACCGCCGTGCGGGCGAGATGTCCGCCGGCCAGAAACGCCGCCTCTCGCTCGCCCGCCTCCTCGTCACCGGCCGCCCCGTCTGGTGCCTCGACGAACCCACGGTCTCGCTCGACGTGCAGAACGTCGCCCGCTTCGCCAGCGCGGTGGAACACCACCTCGCCGAGGGCGGCTGCGCGGTCATCGCCACGCATATCGATCTCGGCCTGCCGAACGCGCGCGGCCTCGACGTGACGCCCTACATGGCGAAGAAGCTGCGAGAGGACGACCCCTTCGGCGGCGCGCCCTTCGCGGAGGATGCCGGCACATGACGGGCATTCTGCGCCGCGACCTCGCGCTCGCCTTCCGCGCCGGCGGCGGCTTCGGCCTGTCGCTCGCCTTCTTCCTGATCTTCGCGACCCTCGTCCCCTTCGGCGTGGGGCCGCAGACCGGCGTGCTCGAGACGATCGCGCCGGGCGTCCTCTGGCTCGGCGCGCTTCTGGCCTGCCTCCTGTCGCTCGACCGGATCTTCCAGCTCGACTGGGAGGACGGATCCCTCGACCTGCTCGCCACCGCCCCCGTTCCGCTGGAAGGCGTCGCGGCGATGAAGGCGCTCTCCCACTGGATCACCACCGGCCTGCCGCTCGTCCTCGCCGCGCCGGTCCTCGGCGTGCTCCTGAACCTTCCGGGGCCCGCCTATCCGTGGCTCGTGGCCTCCCTCGCCGTCGGCACCCCTGCCCTTTCGGCCATCGGCACCTTCGGCGCGGCACTCACCGTCGGCATCAAGCGCGGCGGCCTGCTCCTGTCGCTCATCGTCCTGCCACTCTACGTCCCCACCCTCATCTTCGGCGCACTGGCCGTCCTCCGCGGCGCCGAGGGACAGGAGGCCACGCCCCCCCTCATCCTTCTCGCCGGCATCACGCTCGGCTCGCTCGCCATCCTCCCCTTCGCCGCCGCGGCCGCGCTCCGTGTCAACCTACGGTAACTCCCAACCCATCCGGGTTGGCGAATCCTGCCTTCTTCTTGTTTCAAATACGGAGGTCGGCGTCCGGCGCTCGCGCGGCCGCTCGTCGGACACGCACCGGCTCCGCGTCCATCCGCGTCAATCTGCGCTTAGCCGCCGCATTGAGAGCGCCGGCAACCGGCCGTAGAACCCGGTTCATGGCATCGCTCTGGGAATACGCGAACCCGCGCAAGTTCATGTCCGTCTCGGGGGCGCTTCTTCCCTGGGTCTGGGGCATCGCTGGCGTCTGCATCGTGGGCGGGCTGATCTGGGGCTTCTTCTTCACGCCCAACGACTTCCGCCAGGGCTCGACGGTCAAGATCATCTATGTCCACGTCCCGTCCGCGATCATGGCCGTGAACGCGTGGTTCATGATGCTTGTCACCTCGCTCATCTGGCTGATCCGCCGCCACCACGTCTCGGCGCTCGCTGCCAAGGCAGCGGCGCCCGTGGGCATGGTCTTCACGGTGATCGCCCTCCTGACGGGTGCGATCTGGGGCCAGCCCATGTGGGGCACCTGGTGGGAGTGGGACCCGAGGCTCACATCCTTCCTGATCCTGTTTTTGTTCTACCTCGGCTACATGGCGCTCTGGGAGGCGGTCGAGAACCCGGATTCGGCGGCAGATCTTACCTCCGTCCTCTGTCTCGTCGGCTCCGTCTTCGCGGTCATCTCCCGCTACGCGCTGCTGTTCTGGAACCAGGGCCTCCACCAGGGCGCGACCTTGTCGATGGATGCGGAGCAGAACATCGCCAACGTCTTCTGGTATCCGCTGGTGACCACGCTCGCGGGGTTCGGCTTCCTGTTCCTCGCGCTCGTGCTCTACCGCACGCGGACCGAGATCCGCGCCCGCCGCCTCAAGGCGCTGATCGCGCAGGAAAGGATGGCCTGATGCCCGATCTCGCCCCCTATGCCTTCGAGGTCCTCTCGGCCTACGCGGCCTCCATCCTCCTTCTTGTCGTGATCGTGATCGCGAGCGTCTGGAAGGCGCGCCGCGTGCTGCGCAAGTTGGACACGGTCGAGCAGCGGCGCGGAAAGACGACATGAAGTTCAACTGGCTGATGGTGCTGCCACTGATCCTGTTCCTCGGGATCACGGGGATCTGGCTGTGGCAGCTCCAGAACAACCAGTTCGCCCAGCAGCAGGGCGTCGACACCCAGGCCCTGCCCTCGGCGCAACAGGGCCGTCCCGCGCCCGACCTGAACCTGGAGCCGCTGGCCGACAACACGGTGCTGACCCGCGACATGCTGGAGGGCAACGGCCTCGTCGCCGTGAACTTCTTCGCCAGCTGGTGCCCCCCCTGCCGCGCGGAGCATCCCGTCCTGACCGCGCTCGCGGAGGCGGGAATGCCGCTCTACGGGGTGAACTACAACGACCGCGTCGACCAGGCGCTCGGCTTCCTCGACGAGCTCGGCAACCCCTACGACGCGATCGGCCGCGACGACCGGGCGGGCAACGGCATCGACTGGGGCGTGGTCGCCATGCCGGAAACCTTCTTCGTCGACGATGCAGGTACGGTCGTGCTGCATTTCCGCGGACCGGTCACGCAGCGCTCGATCGAGAACCAGATCGCCCCGCGGCTGGCCGAGGCGGGCCACGCGCTGCCCGAGATCCCCGGCGTCTCGGAATGACCCTTCCAGCCGCCGCGCCACCGGGCTAAGTCCGGAGGCACGGAGGAACATTCCATGGACAATCTCAAGGGCATGGGCTGGATGACGCTGGCCATGCTGGCCTTCGCGCTGACGGACATGGTGATCGTTTTCCTGTCGCGTGACATGCCCGTGGGCCAGATCCTGTTCCTCTTCGGGCTGGGCGGTGCGCTTGTCTTCGGTATCGTCGCGAAGGCCCGCGGTCACGTCTGGCTCTCGCCGGTTCTGCTGACGCGCCCCGTCATGCTGCGCAACCTCGCCGAGGCCTTCGCCACGGCGAGCTTCGTCGCCGCGCTCGCGCTCATCCCGCTCTCGACCCTGTCGGCGATGATCCAGGCCAATCCGCTCCTCGTCACGCTGGGTGCCGCGCTCTTCCTGGGCGAGAAGGTCGGCTGGAGGCGCTGGGTGGCGATCTCCATCGGTCTTCTCGGCGTTTTGGTCATCATCCGCCCCGGGACCGAAGCCTTCGACCCCGCGATCCTGCTCGCCGTGCTCGCCGTGATCGGCCTCTCGCTCCGCGATCTCGCCACCCGGCCAGTGCCCAGGACCGTGCCGACGGCGCTTCTGGCCAGCTACAGCTTCGCCGCGGTCTCGCTCACCGGGGTGGCGATCATGATCGCGACCGGCACGCTCGGCCTGCCCCGGGCGGAGCTCTGGGCCGTGA
This sequence comes from uncultured Roseicyclus sp., assembly GCA_964623765.1. Classification (GTDB taxonomy): domain Bacteria; phylum Pseudomonadota; class Alphaproteobacteria; order Rhodobacterales; family Rhodobacteraceae; genus Roseibacterium. Next base: position 6,071 of record CAZUVG010000072.1, on the reverse strand, counting down.
CCGCGGGTGCCGTCGCCTTCGGGCTCGTCGCCTATTTCGCCATCACCGCGGCGATGCGCGTGGGCGACATCTCCGCCGTCACGCCCTTCCGCTATACCCGCCTCGTCTTCGCGCTGGTCATCGCCGTCGTGGTCTTCGACGAGAACCCGGACGCCGCGACGCTCATCGGCGCGGGCATCGTCATCGCCACCGGCCTCTACACCTTCTGGCGCGAGAGCCGGGTCCGGCGCGATGCGGCGGCCTGAAACCTTTTCACGCGCGCACGCCTCGTCTAGGAACGGCACCACACCGAAAACCCCGGGGAACGGCCATGAGCACCATCATCGACATCCACGCCCGCGAGATCCTCGACAGCCGCGGCAATCCCACCGTCGAGGTCGACGTGACGCTCGACGACGGGAGCATGGGCCGCGCCGCGGTGCCCTCGGGCGCCTCGACCGGTGTCCACGAGGCGGTGGAGCGGCGGGACGGCGACAAGTCCCGCTACCTCGGAAAAGGCGTGCGCGACGCGGTGGCCGCGGTGAACGGTGAACTCGCCGAGGCGCTCGCGGGCTTCGACGCGACCGAACAGGAGGCCGTCGACGCCGCGATGATCGAGATCGATGGCACCGAGAACAAGGGCCGTCTCGGGGCCAACGCCATCCTCGGCGTCAGCCTCGCCGTGGCCAAGGCCGCGGCCGACCACACCATGCAGCCCCTGTTCCGCTACGTGGGCGGCACCTCGGCGCGCGTCCTGCCCGTGCCCATGATGAACATCGTGAATGGCGGCGAGCACGCGGACAACCCGATCGACATCCAGGAAATCATGATCATGCCCGTGGGCGTCGAGAGCCTGTCGGAGGCCGTGCGCACCGGGTCGGAGATCTTCCACACGCTGAAGAAGGAGCTTTCGGCAGCGGGCCTGTCGACCGGCATCGGCGACGAGGGCGGTTTCGCGCCCAACCTTTCCTCCACCCGCGACGCGCTCGATTTCATCCTGCGCGCGGTGGAGAAGGCGGGATACAACCCTGGTGACGACGTGATGCTGGCGCTGGATTGCGCAGCGACGGAGTATTTCGAGGACGGCACGTACGTGATGAAGGGCGAGGGCCAGAGCTTCACCGCGGACGAGAACGTGGCTTGGCTGCAGGGTCTCGTGAACGATTACCCGATCGTGTCGATCGAGGACGGCTGCGCCGAGGACGACTGGAACGGCTGGGCGACGCTGACGGAGGTTCTGGGCGACAAGGTCCAGCTTGTCGGCGACGACCTCTTCGTGACGAACCCGAAGCGCCTCCAGCAGGGGATCGAGTGGAACTGCGGCAACTCTCTGCTGGTGAAGGTCAACCAGATCGGGACGCTGTCCGAGACGCTGGCCGCCGTAAGCCTCGCCCACCGCAACCGCATGACCTGCGTCATGTCCCACCGCTCGGGCGAGACCGAGGACGCGACCATCGCCGACCTCGCCGTGGCAACGAACTGCGGCCAGATCAAGACGGGCTCGCTCGCCCGTTCGGACCGGCTGGCGAAATACAACCAGCTGATCCGGATCGAGGAGATGCTGGGCGAGACCGCGGTTTACGCGGGCCGCTCGATCCTGAGGGGATGACGCTCGAAATCATAGAGCCGCGCGGAGAGGCCCGAATGACGGCCTTTCGAGCGCTCTCCTGGGACTACCGTGCATTCCTCGCGCGGCTCCCGCCTCCCGACGACGCCGCGGTGCTCGCGGCCTATCCCGAGGAGAAGTTCCGCCTCGTTCTCGATGCCGTGGAGCAGGCGAATCGCCCGCCCCGTGGCATGATGCGGCTGGTCCTGAAGGATGGCGCACCCGTCGGCTGCGGCACGGTCCAGACGCTCGCACCGGGGGATGCCGAGATCAAGCGCGTCTGGATCGCGCCGGAGGCGCAGGGCGCAGGCGCGGGGCGGCTCCTGATGGAGCGTCTGATCGCCGACTGTCGCGACCTCGGGTTCCGCCGCATCCTCATGGACACCGGCCGCGGCCTGACCTCGGCGCAGGCGCTCTACGACCGGCTCGGCTTCCGCAGGCGCGGTCCCTACCAGGAGATGCCGGCGGAGATCGCGCGGCTGCTGGTCTTCTACGAGATGCCGCTCGACTGAGCCGGCGCCGCGTGGCAGCGTCCCACGCATGGTCAAGGCCCTGATCTTCGACGTCTTCGGCACCTGCGTGGACTGGCGCACCTCCGTCGCGCGGGAGGTCGCCGCGGTTCTGCCCGATGTCGACGCCATCGCCTTCGCCGAAGCGTGGCGGGCGGAGTACCAGCCATCGATGACGCGCATCCGCGACGGCGGGCGAGGCTACGTGCCGCTCGACGACCTGCACATGGAGAACATGCACCGTGTGGCCGCGGCGTTCGGCGTGACCGCGCCCGACGGCCTCAATGCCGCGTGGGAACGGCTCGACCCTTGGCCTGACGTGGTGCCGGGGCTCGCCGCCATGAAGGCCCGCCGCATCGTCGCGCCTTGCTCCAACGGCTCCATCGCGCTGATGACGCGGCTCGCGCGCTGGGGCGGCCTGCCGTGGGACTGCATCCTCGGGGCCGAGATCGCGCGCGACTACAAGCCCAAGCCTGAGGTCTACCTCGCTTCCTGCACGGCCCTGCGCCTCGCCCCGGACGAGGTGATGATGGTCGCCGCCCACAACGACGACCTTGCCGCCGCGCGGGGTGCGGGCCTTGCCACCGCCTTCGTGACGCGGCCGGCAGAATACGGACCGGATCAGAGTGCCGACCTCGCTGCGGCGGACAACTGGGACCTGATCGCCGCCGATTTCCGCGAGCTCGCGCGGAGGCTGGAGAATGCCTGACCCCGACATCACCCGTTTTTGTAACCAGCGGCATTGACGCAGCGGCAGGTTTGACAGGCCCAATCCCGCGCGGAACACTTCGCGCGGGAGGAGCGAAATGCCGTTGGAGGTTCTCCTGATCCTCGTCGCGGGCGGGATCGCGGGCATCGCGATCCTGTTGCAGGCGCTCGGCTACTCCCGTTCCGAACCCTTCACCGAGGACTCGGCCCGCGCGGCCTGGCTGCGGCAGGAGCCGGACATCGACCCCTGCGCGCTGCGGCTGTCACGGGACGGCATGGCCGCGCTCGTCGAGACGCGGTATGGCCCCGGCCTTGTCTGGCACATGGGGGCAGACAGCACCGCCTGCCGTCTGGAGAGCGCGAGGGCCGTGCCAACGAAGACCGGCCTCAGGATCGTCACCACCGATTTCGCCGCACCCTCGGTCCGGTTGGTACTCGACCCCGGCGAAGCCGCACTCTGGCGCGCTAAGATCGAGGCCGCCGCGGCCCGCTTCCCCAACCCGAAAACGCAGGAGACGAACGCTGCATGACCGACATGCTGACCTATCCCGACGTCGTCCGCTTCGCCGTGCCCTTCTTCATCGCGGCGATCCTGATCGAGCTTCTCTGGATGCACATCCGCAAGCGCGGCGGCCGTTACGAGACGCGGGATGCCGTCACCTCGCTGATCATGGGCGCGGGCAACGTGGCCTCGGGCATCCTCCTGGGCTTCATCGCCTGGGGCTTCTTCATGTTCCTGTGGGAGATCACACCGCTCGATCTGGGCACCTCGCTCTGGGTCGTGGCGCTCTGCTTCGTGCTGGACGACCTGCGCTACTACTGGGTGCACCGCTTCGGCCACCGTATCCGCTGGGTCTGGGCCTCCCACGTCAACCACCATTCCTCGCAGCACTACAACCTGACGACGGCGCTCAGACAGACATGGACCGGCACCTTCACCTTCATGATGATCGTCCGCGCACCGCTGATCCTTCTGGGCTTCCACCCGGCGATGGTGCTGTTCTGTGGCGGCCTGAACCTGATCTACCAGTTCTGGATCCATACCGAGGCCATCGGGAAGATGCCGCGCTGGTTCGAGGCGGTGATGAACACGCCCTCGCACCACCGCGTCCACCATGCCCGCAATCCGCGCTATCTCGATGCCAACTACGCGGGCGTCTTCATCCTCTGGGACCGCCTCTTCGGCACCTTCGTGCCCGAAAGCGCGGAGGAGAAACCCGATTACGGCCTCGTGCGCAACATCGGGACGTTCAATCCCCTGCGCGTGGCCTTCCACGAATGGGTCGCCGTGTTCCGTGACATGACGCGGCCAGGCCTGACCCTGCGGGAGCGGCTGATGTATGCCGCGGCGCCGCCAGGCTGGAGCCACGACGGATCACGGTTCACATCCGCGGAGATCAAGGCGCGCCACCTCGCCAGCCATCCCGAGGACCGCGGCACGCCCGGCTTTCCCGCCCCGCGCGGCACGCCCGCGGAATAGCAAGCGGCGTTTATCCGCGACCCGCCTTCGGCTATCCTGTCGCGGCTCCATGGAACGGAACGAGGCATGACCGCCGACGAGATCATCGCAACGCTCGGGCTCGCGCCCCATCCCGAGGGCGGGCACTACCGCCAGACATGGGCCGCGGAGGCGGAAGACGGCGCGCGGCCAGCGGGCACCTGCATCTACTTCCTGCTCAAGGCGGGCGAGCGGAGCCACTGGCACAGGGTGGATGCGGGCGAGATCTGGCTCTGGCACGCGGGCGCGCCGCTGATCCTGTCCATTGCCGAGACGGCGGAGGGTCCGGCACGCGACCACCTGCTGACACCCGACCTCCACGCGGGCCGCCCGCAGGTCGTCGTGCCGCGAGGCCACTGGCAGGCCGCGCGCTCGACGGGAGAGTTCACGCTCGTCTCTTGCGCCGTGTCACCGGGGTTCCGCTTCGAAGGGTTCGAACTGGCCCCGCCGGATTTCGAGGTGCCCCGTGGCTGAACCCGTGACCGGGAAAGCGCCCGACCACCGCGCGGTCCTCGCCACGCTGCCGGCGGAGCGCCGGGCATGGCTCACGGCGCGGTCGGACCAGGCCGGTCTCGTGCATCTCGCCGGCCATTCCGGGCTGATCTTCGTCCTCGCCTTGCCCGTGGCGCTGAAGGCGCCACTCTGGCCGGTCTTCCTGCTGCCGCTCGGGATTGCACTGGTCTTTCTTTTCACGCTCTCGCACGAATGCACCCACCGCACACCCTTCCGCACCGGATGGCTCAATGACGCTGTGGGCCATGCCGTCGCCCTGCCGCTTCTCCTGCCGTTCAACTGGTTCCGTGCCTTCCACCTCGCGCATCATCGCCACACCAACGATCCCGAGCGCGACCCCGAACTTGCAGGCGGCGCGAAGCCCGGAAACGCCCGCGCGCTCGCATGGCACCTCACGGGCCTGCCCTACTGGTGGAGCATGGGCCGCACCGTCTGGCGCAACGCCTTCGGACAGCTCGATGCACCCTTCATCCCCCGGGCCCGCAAGCCCGCGATACGGCGCGAGGCGCGCGTCCTTCTCGCGTTCTACGCCGCCCTCGCGGCAAGCCTCGTCTTCAGCCCTCTCGCCCTCTGGCTCTGGGTCGTGCCGTCGCTCCTCGGGCAGCCCTTCCTTCGGCTTTACCTGCTGGCCGAGCACGGGCGCTGCCCGCAGGTCGCGAACATGCTGGAAAACTCGCGCACGACCTTCGCCAGCAGGCTCACGCGGTTTCTCGCATGGAACATGCCCTTCCATGCAGAGCACCACAGCTATCCGGACGTCCCCTTCCACCGCCTGCCCCACCTGCACCGCGATCTCGCGCCGCATCTGGGGACGACGGCCGAAGGCTACCCAGCCTTCGCCCGCGACCATATCCGCGCCCTGCGCCATGGCGGGGCCTGATCGGCGCCATTCCGATTTCCCGCTCGCGCGCCGCCGGGCCATGGTCTAGGCGGTGGCCATGACGGCCGCCACCGACACGCCCTCCGAGACAGAAGGCGACACGCCCGCGGGCTTCGCGTTCGCCGCGTCCGCCTACCTGATCTGGGGCGGACTGCCGATCTACATGAAGGCGATCGAGCACATTCCCGCCGTCGAGATCATCGCTCACCGCATACTGTGGTCCGTGCCGGTCGCGGGGCTCGTCCTGATCGCGATGGGGCGCACGCGGGACCTCGGCCGCGCGCTCCGGACCCCGCGGATGGTGGGCATGGCTGCGGTCACGGTGACGCTGATCAGCGTCAACTGGGGCACCTACGTCTGGTCGATCGCGAACGAACG
>CAZUVG010000071.1:0-10206 GCA_964623765.1 uncultured Roseicyclus sp. | reverse complement strand
CAGCTTCGACGTCGACAGCGTCGATTGCGGCTTCGTGCCCGGTACCGGCTGGCCGGAACCGGGCGGCTTCCTGCCGCGCGAGGCCCTGGCGCTGGCGTCCAAGGTCGCGGCCGAGGGGCTTTGCGGCATGGAACTCGTGGAGGTCTCGCCGCCCTACGACACCTCCGACATCACGGCCCTCATGGGCACGCGGGTCATCGTGGACGTCCTCGGCTCCATGGTCGCGGCGGGCAAGATGGGCGCCCACAAGGCCCATATCGACAAGCCCGTCACCATCCCCCACGGAGAATTCGAAGGGAGGCGCTGGTGCAATGCCACATGACCATCCGCACCATCGCCACCACAACCACCACCACGCGGACCATCTCCATTCGCATCTCGCGCCGGAGGATGAGGCGGCGGACCTGCAGGTCCTGACCTCGCAGTTCATCGACGGTTTCGTGCAGGCCGCCGACAAGGCCGCCTATCTGCGACTGGCCGGCGTGCCGCTGGAACGGCCGGGCAAGGCCGGGCCAGAGTCTTTGAAGCTCGTGGACGTGGAGCTGAAGACCGAATGGCAGGTCGGCACGGCCTCGCCCTCCTTCGGCACGCGCGAGTTGAGCTACCTGCCGTTTCCGGGCGAAATGATCCGGGAGCGGACCAACATGAGCCTCGTCTACGTCTCGATGGACGAGAAGCACATGATCGACATCCGCGACTTCATCGCAGCAAGAGAGAGGGCCTGACCAATGTTTCGTATCATCCTTCCCGCCCTGGGCTTCGCCGCCGCCGCCGCGCCTGCGCTGGCACACGAGGATGCGGGTTTCTTCCATTTCCACCCGCATGGCAGCGAGGCGGTGATCGCAGGCGTCGTCCTGACCGTGGCCGCTGCCTTCGTGCTCTGGCGCGTGCTGCGCGGCCGCGGCTGAACCGCGCCTCCTGCCGTCCCCCCGGGCGCACCGGAGGGACGGCCAATCCCGGAGGAGTCGCAGTGACACAATCGCACGGACTGCCCATCGCCGATCCGTGGTATCGGGTCCTTCCCCTGTCCGGCCGGGTCACGCTGATCACCGAACCGCATGTCCATCCGATCTTCTCGGCCAACATGCATCTCGTCACCGGGCGCGACGCCGATCTGCTGATCGACAGCGGCATGGGTATCGCGCCGCTGAGACCTGTCGTAGATGCAGCCCGCCCCGATCCGTCCCGGCCTTTGATACATCTCGCCACCCACACCCATGTCGACCATATCGGCGCGGTGCGCGAGTTCGACATCCGTCTCGTTCACCCGCTGGAGGCAGAGGCCCATGCACGGCCCGAGCCCTACACGCTGCGCAGCGCCGACATTCCCGACGATCTGCGCACCCTGTTCCTGGACGCCGGCTATCCTCCGCTGTGGGAGTTTCTGGTCGATGCCGTGCCGGGGGATGGCTACGACATCGATGCGTGGGCGCTTCGCGGCGCCCCGCCAACCGGCACGGTCGAGGATGGCGACGTGATCGACCTCGGCGACTGGCAGGCGGAGGTTTTGCACCTGCCGGGTCATTCGCCGGGACAAGTCGGCCTCTGGAATGGCGAGAGCGGGACGCTCTTCGGGGCAGACGCGATCTACGACGGGCCACTGATCTACGACGGGCCGGGGATGAGCGTCGCCGACTACGCGAAAACGTTGCGCCGGGTCGCGGCGCTCCCGCTGCGCGAGGTCCATGGCGGCCACGACCCGGCCTTCGGACCCGAGCGACTGTTTCAGATCGTTGACCGCTACCTCGCGCTCTGGTCCTGACCAAGCGGCACATCCCGGCGGTCCCCGTCGAAACCCAGGCGCCGCCAGATCAAGGTCTCGCCCCTCCGCGCGATGGCGGGCTGGCCCTCGACGAAGGGATCCGTGGCGATCGCTGCCACGCCCTCGGCACCATCCCATGTCCCGAGCGCATAGAGGCTGCCGAAATGCGCGGCGATCTTCGGCGGGCGTTCGCCACGCTCCAGCGCCTCGACCATCGGAGCGCTCGGCGCCTCGCCGGGGCGTCCGAGCGCCACGAGGAATTCCGACTCCGAGCTCACGAGGACCCCCTCGAGGCCGCCGCCCGCGATACGGGACGCCGAGAGCGGCGGCCCCTCGGTCCTTCGCCAGAGTTCCCGGTAGGGCGCGTGCACGCCGTCCTCGATCAACGCGCCGTCGTCGAAGTGCATCCGGCCGGCATCGACGCCCTCGGGCCGCCCGTGCCAGTTGATCCGCCGGTGCCACGTGCAGAAATCCCCGTCGAGCGTGATCGTGCCGGCAAAGCCCCCGGCCTGCATGAGCCGCAGGAGCGCTGGCGGATCGAGATCTGCGAGACACCGTGCGCCACGGGTCTCCGGTCGGCCCGCCGGAACCCGGATGTCGGCATAGAGCGACCTGGCCTGCAACCAGTGTACCCGGGTCGTATCGTCGTCCTCTCCTGCGCCGCCGGGCCAGCGCATCCAGTCGCGCCGCCAATGGCCCTGAAGCTCGGACAGGTTCACGCCGCGTCCTTCGCAACCCCCCAGTCCCGCATCGCCGCGACGATGTCGTCGGTGGTCATCACCGCGCCCTCCTGGAGGTATTCCATCGCGTTGAGTGAGGCGTGGTGCGCCTCGGGCGAGGTGCCGCCCACGCTGTCGGCCACGACGCGGCAGTAGTAGTCGTGCTGGTGCCCGTCGACGAAGGTGTAGTGCACGCAGACATCCGTCATGCCGCCGATCATTATCAGCGTCTCGGCCTTCAGCCCCTTCAGCAGGATTTCCGTCTCCGTCCCGAAGAAGCAGGAATAGCGGCGCTTGTGCACGAAGTAATCGGAGGGACGCATGTCCATCTCCTCCTTCGCGACGGGCGTGCCGGGCTCGCCGTCCATGCAGTGGATGTCCTCCGAGCCGTCCAGTTCGCGTCCGTAGTCGATCATGTCGCGGCGGTGGATCTCCTGGAAGAAGATGACCGGGATGCCCGCGTCGTGGGCCGCGTCCACCACCCGGCGCGCACGCTCCATGTTCTCGCGGTAGCCCGGCATCACGGGGATGCCGGCCTTCTCCTGCATGAAGGCGGATTTCTGGATGTCGATGACCATGAGGACTGGCTGTCCGACGAGTGTGGGCTGGCGGGCCATGGGTCTCTCCTTCAGTTGCGGGAAGTGTCCGCGCCCATCAGGCGCGGCAGGTCGCCCCAGCGGGCGACGGCGGAAAAGACGGCGACGGAGACGGCGATGAAGGTGATGGCGGCGACCGCCATCGTAGGGGTGTAGCCGTTCCGGAGAGAGTTGAAGATCTGCAGCGTCACGGTCGAGTAGGACGAGGCCGAGACGAAGAACATCACGATGAATTCGTTGAACGACAGCACCAGCGCGAAGAAGAAGCCCGAGATCGTGTAGGGCATCGTCTGCGGCAGGACGATGGTGCGGAAGGCCACGCTCTCGGTCGCGCCCATGGTCGCGGCGGCGTCCAGATGCGCGCGCTCGATCGACTGCAGACCGATGGAGATCGTCACGAGCGGCAGGGCGAGAAAGAGCGCCGCGTGACTGACCACGCCCGCCCAGAGGTCTCCAAGGCCGCCGAGAAACGCCCAGAAGAACCCCAGCCCCACGCCGAAAACGATGGGCGGCAGCGCAAAGGGCATCGAGCCGAGGCCCGCGAGCCCCTTCGACAGGCGCGAGCCGGTGGACCAAAGCAGGTAGGCGATGGGCCAGGCGAGCAGGACGGCCAGCATCGCCGCGCCGAACGCCACGAGGAGCGAATTCATGAGCGCGTTCGTCCAGACGGGCTCGGACACGAAGAACTCGCCGAAGCGGGCGAGGGTGGGGTCCCGCGGGGGGAAGAACATCGACCGGCCGCCGTTGAGCGCCGCGCCGCAGACCACCACGATGGGCAGCGCGAGGCCGATGGCGCAGAGGCCCATGAACAGATGCGACAGCGCGCGGCCCATCACGCCTCCCTCCGCGTCAGCCGCTGGCCGATGGCGAGGAATGTCCCCGCCGTGATCAGCAGGATCACCGCCTGTGCCGCGCCGAAAGGCGCGTTGAGATTGGCGCCGCGCACGTTGTCGTAGATCGACACCGCCATCGTGTGCCGCGCGGGATCGGCGAAGACCGTGACGGCGACGTAGGTGCCCAGCAGGAAAACGAAGAGCAGGAAGGTCGCGCCGATCAGCGGCAGGCGCACTGCGGGCAGGATCACGGTGCGCGCCACGGTGGCGGGCCGGGCGCCCATGGTCCGCGCGGCCTCGGCCAGCGAGGGGTCGAGGCGCGACAGCGCGGGGTAGAGCAGGATCACCGCATAGGGCCAGACGAGGTAGGACATCGTCAGGATCGTCGCGAAGTCCGAGGTCTTGAACTTCACGTTCCGCGGGTTCGCGAGCCCCCATTCGCGCAGCACCTCGAACCAGCCGTTGGCCTTGAGCCAGTCGGTCAGGCCCGTGGACCGGAAGAGCGCGGGGATGCCGGAATTGTTCGAAAGAAGGATGTCCCATCCCATGACGATGAAGACCTCGGACAAGGCAAGCGAGGACAGGAGAAACACGAGCCACGCCGCCTGCGCTTTCCGCGACAGGCGGGTGAGGCACCAGGTGAAGGGCAGCGCAGTGAAGACAGCCAGCACCGAGGCGATGACGGCATAGTAGAGCGAGAAGAACAGCTGCTGGAGGTAGAGGAACGTCGTCTGCTCGGGCCAGCTCGCGCCGACGAAGAAGCGGCGGTAGTTCTCCGCCGTAAGCGCCCATTCCCATGCCGCGCCGTCGATCTTCTGGCCGAAGGAGATGACGATGACGAGGAGGAACGGCGCCAGCGCCATGGTCAGAACGACCGCCGTCAGGCCGGCGGGCAGCAGGAAGCGCGCGACACCGCGTTTCCGTTCGGCTGAGGGTGCGCCGGCCCCGGGCGCCGGGGCCCGAGCGGCTTGGCTCTGCCGCGTTTCGCGCATCGGCGCGGTTTCGGCATGCAGGCCCTCGACAGCGCTCATGCCGCCTGCCTCTCGGTATCGATCCTCGGGAAGACATGAAGCGCGTCGGGCGGCAGCGTCAGCGTCAGGCTTTCGCCGACGCGGAACGGCCGTTCGGTCTCGCCCACGGCGTATTCGACGATGACCTGCCCCAGCGCGCAGTCGAGATAGATGTCACGCACGGGACCGACATCGCGCACGAAGCTGACGGTTGCGGGCAGGCGCGTGCCCTCCACCTTGTTCTCCAGGTCGATCTTCTCGGGCCGGCAGGCGACCCGGACGGGCGAGCCGGCGAGGAATTGCGGCGGCGGTTCCAGCGCAAGCGTTGCCTCGCCCACGCGGATGCCGACCGCCTCGACCACACCGTCGAAGAAGTTCGCCTTGCCGATGAAGTCGGCGACGAAGGCATTGGCGGGCCGGTGGTAGATGTCCTGGGGCGAGCCCTTCTGCTCGATCCGGCCGGCGGACATGACCACGATCTCGTCGGCCATGGTCATGGCCTCGCGCTGGTCGTGGGTAACGACGATGGTGGTTATGCCCAGCCGCTGCTGCAGCATCCGGAGTTCCACCTGCATCTCCTCGCGAAGCTTCGCGTCGAGCGCGGACATGGGCTCGTCCAGCAGGAAGACGTCCGGCTCCTGCGCGAGCGCGCGGGCGATTGCGACACGCTGGCGCTGACCGCCCGAGAGCGCCCCGATCCGCCGGTCGCCGTAGCCGCCCAGACGTACGAGGTCGAGGAGACGCTCGGCCTTTTCCCAAGCCTCCGATCTGGAAACACCCGCGATAGTCAGCGAATAGGCCACGTTTTCCCGCACCGAGAGATGCGGGAAGAGGGCGAAGTTCTGGAAGACCATCCCGAACTTGCGGCGGTGGGCCGGCAGGGCGGTGAGGTCCCGCCCCGCATGGGTGATCGTGCCGCGCGTCGGCTCCTCCAGCCCGGCGATCATCCGCAGGAGCGTCGTCTTCCCGCAGCCGGAGGGGCCGAGAAGGGCGGTCAGCCCCCCCTCGGCGAAGACGAGGTCCGTGGGCTCGACCGCCGTGACCGAGCCCCAGCGCTTGGAGACGCCGGACAGGACGAGCCCACCCACCGCTCAGGCCCCCGCGAGCATGCGGTCCCAGGTTTCCTTGATGAAGGTCTCCCGGTCGAGATAGGCCTCGTAGGCCGGCCGGATGGCGGGCGTGCCCGAGACCATCGAGAATTCCTCGTCCGAGAGGCCGGCCACCGACTGGTCCACCAGCGGCGCGGTCCCGATCCGGCGGCTCATCAGCGCCTGCGTGGACGGATCGGAGGAGAAGTTTATGAACTCCGCCGCCTCCGCCGACTTGTCCGACAGCGACGACAGGCACCACGAGCCGTAATCCTGCGGGTTGCCCTCGGCCGGGAAGACCGCCTGGATCGGGAAGCCGTCGAGCGCCATGAGGTTGGCCACGTCGAGGTAGTACTGTCCGCCGATGACGTCGCCGTTCTTCATCGACTGTTCCATCTGGCTTTCGGCCGACCACCAAAGCGCGACGTTGGGCTTGATCTCGGCAGCCTTCTCGATCAGCGCGACGATGCCGTCGTCAGTGGCGAACGTCTCCTCTCCGTCGAAGAAGGTGGCCGCGATGATGTCGAGGAACTGCGAGTTGTAGTTGCGAGAAAGGCCCAGCGACGCCTCGTAGAGCGAGCTGTCCCAGAACTCCGCCCAGCTCGCCGGCGGCTCGACCTCGTTGGGATTGACGACCATGGCCGAGAACCAGGACATCGCGCCGACGCCGAGCGGCCCCTCGCCCGCCTCGTAGACGAAATAGGGGTCGAGGGCGTCGGCGTTCGGGATCTGCGCAAGGTCGAGCGGCTGCAGCAATCCGCCGATGCGCGACGCCTTGATCAGCGTGTCGCGCGCGTAGAGAGACAGGTCCGCCGGCACGTTCCCGGCAGCCGTGGCCTGCTGCATCGTCACCAGCCAGTCGGTGGAGTTGGGCTGCGTGACACTTTCCACCGCGATGCCGGTCGCTTCGGTGAAGGCGGGATAGACGTGCTCCTTGAAGGAATCCTCGAAATAGCCGCCGTACGAGCCGATCTTCAGGCTCCGGCTTTGCGCGATCAGGGGCGTGCCGATCACGCTCGAGGCAGCGGCGAGCCCCGCGACGCTGCCGCCCGTCTTCAGAAGTGTGCGCCGGTTCATCCGTGCCATGGCCGTTTTCCTTTCTTCAAAAACCGGCGACGCCGCCGTCGAGACGCCGCCAGGACCTGCCCCATGACGCGGTCGAGAGGCCGGAATCGTCAAAACGGAAGGTCTTTTCCGCGCCAATGGTTCGGGAACTCGATCAATTCCTGTGCACCTGCACCTGCCCGAGGCGCTTTCATGGTCGCGACGCATATGCCCGGCGCGCCCCCCGCGGCAGGGTGCTTCGCAGATGCAGAATCAGACCGGAGGTGCCCTCATGCGGACGGAAGCACAATCACACATCCATGCCCGCGAAGTGTCGCACGACCAGCGCGCCCTTACCGTGGACGACGCGACACTGCCGGTCATCGACCTGTCCGGGCTGTTCACGGGCGATGCCGAGGACAAGGCGCGCGTCGCCGCGGAACTGGGGCAGGCGGCGCGAGGCTCGGGCTTTTTCTACATCACGGGCCACGGCGTCCCGCAGGACCTGATCGACGCCATGTTCGCAGCCTCGCGGGAATTCCACGAGCGTCCGCGTGGCTACAAGATGCGCTACTGGTGCGGCTTCACCACGAACCACCGCGGCTACGTCCCCTTCGAGGAGAACGGCGTCGACTTCCCCAGGTCGATCAACTTCAACGAGGCATGGGACATGTCCTACGAGGCGCCTGCCGATCATCCGGACCATCTCGCCGGCTGGCGGATGACCGGTCCGAACGTCTGGCCCGACATTCCCGGCTGGAAGGACACGGTCTCGACCTACTACGAGACGATCTTCGGCCTCGGCCTGCGGCTGCTCGATGGGCTGGCGCTGGAACTCGGCGTGGAGACGGAGGAGTTGACGCGCCACATCACCTACCCGACCTCGCAGCTGCGGATGCTGCGCTACATCGAGAACGACATGCCCGCCACGAAAGAGATGGTAGGCATCGCCGCGCATTCGGATTTCGAGTGCTTCACGATCCTGCTCCAGGGCGGTCCGGGACTGCAGGTGATGAACTCCGACGACGTCTGGATCGAGGCGCCGCCGATCCCGGGCTGCTTCATCGTCAATATCGGCGACATCTTCGAGACGTGGTCGGGCGGACGGTTCAAGTCGACCCAGCACCGCGTCGTGAATTCGGGACGCGAGCGCTATTCCTTCCCGCTCTTCTTCGGGCTCGACTACCACACGGTCGTCCAGCCCCTGGAGAAGTTCCGCACCCCCGAGGCGCTGGAGAAGTATCCGCCGATGAAGGCCGGCGAGCACCTGATGCGCATGTCGATCAACGCCTTCCGCTACATGGCCGAGGCCCGCGCCAAGGGCGTCTTCACGCCCGACTACGAAGTGCCCGAGGAAAACCCCTTCAAGCGCGAGTCGAAGCAGGCCGGCGACGCGGATCCGGGCGATGGATCCCCATCCTGACTTCTCCGTTGTCGGATTCCCGCACGAGGCCGAAGTGCCTGGCTTCCGGCTCCGCGCTTCGGGCCGGAAGTACTGGGGTAAGCCTCGGGCGGTGCCCTGGAGATCGAGAGCTCATGCCCGGCACTTGAAGCGCCCGGCTTCGTTGCCGGTCTCGACGATGTCGCAGTGGTGTGTAAGCCGGTCGAGAAACGCGGTCGAACTCTTCGCATCGCCGAAGTCGCTCGGCCGTTCCCCGAAGACGAACTGGGTGGTGACGATGTGCGCTCGTAGAGGCGGCTGATCAGATAGCAATCTCCGACATGACCGTTCTCCTTTCTGGATCGTTGCAGACCCACCTTGGCACGGCAGATGCCGTCGGGGCCGGTCAAATTATCAGAGCCGGTTCAGGCCCCTCCGCCCGTAATCTGCGCACCGAAATGGCCGACGGTGAAAGCCACGCCTCCCGCGCCCGCCCCGATCAGGAACATTTCGATGCCTGCGCGAAGCGCTGACCGATCCGTGAAGAACGCACGGGATGCGCCCACCACGAAGAGCGTGATGCCGGCGAGGATCGCGGCAAGCAGGAAGCGCTGCATCCCGAGATCCGGCAGCAGGTAGGCCAGAAGCGGGACGAAGCCGGCTACGATGAATCCAGTGAAGGTTGCCGCTCCGTGACGGGAAGCACGTAGGAGTGTGGGCCGGTCCGAGGATCTCGATCGTTCCGACAGGATGTCGCTTGCGGCCATGGATATGCCGTCGGCGAAGAGGCTCGCGAAGCCCAGGATAAGGATGGTCTGCTGCGAAAGGGACGCGCCCGTGATGCCCGCGACGATAGCGAAGGTGGTCACGACCCCGTCGTTGGAGCCGTAGACGAGTTCCGGCAGATACTTCCGGACAATACGGAAAGGTGCCCGTTCGCCTTGGCTGTCGTTGCTCATGCCGGAGCAACACCTGCCAGTCGCAGTCGTTCCGGCTATTTGGACCCAAATGCCATCCGCTCTGAGAGTCCCGGCGGAAATGTGCTCAGCGATCAATGCCGCTGCCCGATGCGCTCGGCGGCATAACAAAAACAGTAGCAGAAGCCCACCTGTTTATCCGTCGAGACCTTCTCGATGAAAAGAGTGATCTGCCACCGACGAATGGTCCAATTCAGTTTCTGGGTTAACTCTCGCTCGTCGAGCGCGGGGCGGGCTGCCTTGGGCACGTCCGACGCCGCGATCAGACGGTCCAGGTTTGTGGATGCCTTTCGCGTCGGGCCGCCGGCACGCCGTCGGCATGACTATGACGAACTCGGCCAGATGCGCACGGACCGTGTTGACGGTTTGAATTCGCTGCCTGACCAGGAAGTCCGGCGCCTTGTGGTCGAGCAGCGCCGCCTGCCGCTCGGCTGTCTTGACCGGCGTCGTGCCGCAGGCACGCCTGCGGCGTGACGCGCATCGTCGGACGCGTCACCGACTCGCAGATGGCTTCGGCATCTGCCGCGTCGGTCTTTCCCCGTTTTGGCTGATCTTCTCGCATACCCGACGGGGTAAAGGCCGGTCCGCCAAAGGCGGCAAGGCGTCCAGTGGAAGCTTTGAGGCGTGAACGGGCGGAGCCCCGGGAACTTCCCGCGGACCGACTGGATCACCTTCCAACGCCGCGGCTCCACCTCCAATGTCTCGGTGATGTCCTCGCCCATCTTCACGATGCGATCCGAGCCACGAGAAGGCCGTTGGGGCTTCGACCACCAACCGCCCGCGCGGCAGATGGTCG
>CAZUVG010000070.1:0-10228 GCA_964623765.1 uncultured Roseicyclus sp. | reverse complement strand
ATGGTCGAGATGGTCGAGACCGCCGCGATCCTGAACCAGGCCGACGACCGGGCACTGGTGATCCTCGACGAGATCGGGCGCGGGACGGCCACCTACGACGGGCTGTCCATCGCATGGGCCACGGTGGAGCACCTGCACGAGGTGAACCGATGCCGCGCCATCTTCGCCACGCATTACCACGAGCTGACGGCGCTGGCCGAGAAACTGCCCGGGCTCTCGAACGTCACGATGGCGGTCAAGGAATGGGAGGGCGAGGTCGTCTTCCTGCACGAGGTACGCCCGGGGGCGGCCGATCGCTCCTACGGCGTGCAGGTGGCGAAACTGGCCGGGCTGCCGGCGGCGGTGGTGGAACGGGCACAGGCCGTTCTCCAGACGCTGGAGGAGGGCGAACGCGCGGGGCCGGAGCGCTCGACCCTGGTCGACGACCTGCCGCTGTTCTCCGTGAAACCGCGGGGGCCGTCTCCCGCGCAGACGGGCCCGGCGCCGGTCGAGGCCCACCTTCGCGAGGTGAACCCCGACGACCTCAGTCCACGCGAGGCGCTCGACCTCCTCTACGCGCTGAAGGCGCTGGCGGACGGCTGATCAACTCTCTCCCGGCTGCGAGGAAACGCCCACCTGCGCGGGGCGCAGGAGCCGGTCGTGAAGCAGGAAGCCCTCGGCCATGACCTGGATGATCTCGCCGGCTTTCGTTCCGGGCACGGGCGCCTCGAACATCGCCTGGTGCAGTTGCGGATCGAAAGTGTCACCCTCCTGGGGCGAAACGGGCGTCACGCCGTGCTTCCCGAAGACGGACAGGAGTTCCTTGAGCGTGAGTTCCACGCCCTCGATCACGGCGCCGGCCGCTGCCCTTTGCTCCTCGCCCGCGGCGGCAAGCGCACGGCTCAGGTTGTCGTAGACCGGCAGAAGATCGCGCGCCAGCCTAGAGCCGCCGTATTGCTCCGCCTCGCGGCGGTCGCGCTCGGCCCGCTTGCGGCTGTTCTCCGCGTCGGCGAGCGCGCGCAGCATACGGTCGCGCAACTCGTCCCGCTCGGCCCGGAGAATCTCGAGCTCGACCGTGGAATCGGGCGCGTCCGTCACGTCCGACACGTCCGCGTCCCGGGTATCCTCTGCCGCCTGATGTTCTGCCATGTCGTCCTTCTTCGGCTCAGCCATCCTATTCCTCTCACGAACGGTCGGAGATCATGCGCCCGACCAGTTGCGCCGTGTAGTCGACGATCGGCACCACGCGGCCGTAGTTCAGCCGTGTCGGGCCGATGACGCCGACGGCGCCCACGATCTTCCGGTCCGAGTTCATATATGGGGAGACGACCAGACTGGAACCCGACAGGGAGAACAACTTGTTCTCCGAACCGATGAAGATCCGCACGCCGTCCCCGCTTTCGGTCAGTTCGAGAAACTCCGCGATGTCGCGCTTTCGCTCGAGATCGTCGAAGAGCTGCCGGATGCGCTCCAGTTCCTCCGCCTCCGCCTCGTCGCTGAGGAGGTTCGCCCGGCCGCGCACGATCAGCCGCTCGGTCTGCTGGCCCGCGTTCTCCCAGACGGCGAGACCGCTGTCGATCAGGCTGTTGGCCAGCGCGTCGATCTCGCGGCGGCGCGTCTTGATCTCCTCCTGCATCAGGCGGCGGAGCGAGGGCACCGTTTGCCCGGCAAGGCGGGCATTGAGGTAGTTCGCCGCCTCGCGCATGGCGCTGGGCGTCGTGCCCTGCGGCGGCGAGAAGAGGCGATTCTCCACGTGCCCGTCGGCGAAGACCAGAACAACCAGCGACTGGTCGGGCGAGAGCGAAACGAACTCGATATGCTGGATCGGCGCCTCGTGCTTGGGCGCGAGGACGAGGCTCGCCCCGTGGGTGGCCGCCGAAAGGGCGGAGCCCACGCGGTCGAGCACGTCCTGGATGTCGGCGGAATTCGAGTCGAGCGTGTCGTCGAGCGAGCGGCGGTCCGTGTCAGTGAGATCGCCAACCTCGAGAAACCCGTCCACGAAGAGCCGGAGGCCCAGTTGCGTCGGAACGCGGCCCGCAGAGACATGGGGACTGCCCAGAAGACCGAGAAATTCGAGATCCTGCATGACGTTGCGCACCGTGGCGGCCGAGACCCGCTCGGACAGGGTGCGGGTCAACGTGCGCGATCCCACGGGCGTGCCCGTCTCCAGATAGCCCTCGACCACCCGGCGGAACACCTCCCGCGAGCGGTCGTTCAGTTCGTCGAGGATGCTGGCCTGTTCGGTCATGGTGTCCGGAAATCATGTCGTGCGCGATGCCCAGCGATGCAAGGCCTTTCGGGGTTGCGAGCGCAAGCCGATGCGGACTATCCCTCGCCCGGGCAATCAGGAGAATGTTATGCGTCCTTCGGGTCGGAACCTAGGCGAAATGCGCGAACTTTCCATCGAGACCGGGGTGACGAAGCACGCCGAGGGCTCCTGCCTCATCCGCTGCGGGGAAACGCACGTCCTGTGCACGGCGAGCCTCGAGGAACGGGTGCCGCCGTTCCTGAAGAACACCGGCCTCGGCTGGGTGACGGCGGAATACGGGATGCTGCCACGCGCCACGCACACGCGCATGCGGCGCGAGGCGGCGCAGGGCAAGCAGTCCGGCCGCACGCAGGAAATCCAGCGCCTGATCGGGCGGTCATTGCGTGCCGGGATCGACCGCTCCGCGCTGGGCGAGCGGCAGATCACGGTGGATTGCGACGTGATCCAGGCGGATGGCGGCACGCGTTGCGCGGCGATAACCGGGGGCTGGGTCGCGCTGCGGCTGGCGGTGAACCGGCTGCTGACAGCGGGCGACATCGCCTCCGATCCCATCGTGGATCACGTCGCGGCCGTTTCCTGCGGGATCTACGCCGGCCAGCCCGTGCTCGACCTCGACTACGCCGAGGACAGCGAGGCGGGGACCGACGGCAACTTCGTGATGACCGGGCGCGGCGCGATGATAGAGGTACAGGCAAGCGCGGAGGGCGCGGCCTTCACACGGGCCGAGTTCGACGAGATGCACGACCTTGCGGTGCAGGGGATCGAGACACTCGTCGCCGCGCAGAAGGCGGCCGTGGCCTGACATGCGGCGCCTGACCGAAAAGGCGCTGCTGGTCGCGACTCACAACCGCGGCAAGCTGGAGGAGATCGCGCATCTCCTTGAGCCGTATGGCATTTCCGTCACGTCTGCGGCCGATCACGGGCTGCCCGAGCCGGAGGAGACCGGGACGACCTTCGTCGAGAACGCGCGGATCAAGGCACATGCGGCCACGAAGGCGACCGGCCTGCCGGCGCTTGCAGACGATTCGGGGATCGAGATCGACGCGCTGGGCGGGGCTCCGGGCGTCTACACGGCCGACTGGGCCGAGACGCCTACGGGCCGGGACTTCGCCATGGCGATGAAGCGGGCGCATGACGAGCTGGAAGCGGTGGGCGCCCCTCACCCGCGCACGGCGCGGTTCTGCTGCACCCTCGTGCTTGCCTGGCCCGACGGGCATGACGAGGTCTTCCCGGGCACGGTCGAGGGTCGGGTCGTCTGGCCCATGCGAGGGGATCAGGGCCACGGCTACGACCCGGTCTTCCAGCCCGATGGCCACGACGTCACCTTCGGCGAGATGGACCGCTGGGAGAAGAACCGCCTCAGCCACCGGGCTAATGCCTTCGCCAAGCTGGTGGCGGTCCTTGGCGAGGCCTGAGGCGCCGTCCGACTTCGGCCTCTACGTCCACTGGCCGTTTTGCCAGGCGAAATGCCCGTATTGCGACTTCAACAGCCACGTTACGGCCTCGGTTGACCACGACCGGTGGCGTCGCGCTTATCTCCACGAGATCGCGCGCCTGCGGGAGGAGACGGGCCCGCGCATCCTGCGCAGCATCTTCTTCGGCGGCGGCACCCCCTCGCTGATGGAGGCGGAGACAGTGGCCGCCGTGCTCGAGGCCGCCCGCGCCTGGCAATGGGCGAATGACCTTGAGATCACGCTCGAGGCGAACCCCACCTCGGCCGAGGCGGACAGCTTCCGCGCCTTCCGCGAGGCGGGCGTCAATCGCGTGTCCGTGGGCATACAGGCCTTGAACGATCGCGACCTGAAGCGCCTCGGCCGCCTTCACTCCGCCGCCGAGGCGCGTGCGGCCTTCGACATGGCGCGCGAGATCTTCCCGCGGGCGAGCTTCGACCTGATCTACGCGCGGCAGGACCAGACACCCGACGCCTGGAAGGCCGAACTGGCCGAGGCGCTGGCGATGGGGGCCGATCACCTTTCGCTCTACCAGCTGACGATCGAGCCCGGCACCGCCTTCGGCGACCGGCACGCGCGGGGATTGCTGCGCGGACTGCCGGAGGAGGACGCGGCAGCGGACATGTACGAGATTACGCAGTCCATGTGCGAGGCTGCGGGACTGCCAGCCTACGAGGTCTCCAATCACGCAAGCCCGGATGACCGGTCACGGCATAACCTGATCTATTGGCGCGGCGGCGATTACGGGGGCATCGGTCCCGGCGCGCACGGTCGCCTGACCCTCGGCGGCACGCGTTGGGCCACGGAGACCGAGCTTTCGCCACTGGCATGGCTCGGATGCGTGGAGACGGCCGGATCCGGTGAAACGGAACGCGCAGCCATGACGGACCGCGAGTATTTCGAGGAACGGATGATGATGGGCCTTCGCCTGGCGGACGGGGTCGACCTGGCCCACCTCGGAGAGGCGGAGACGGGTCTGCAGGCACGGCTGGCCCATCTCAGTGAACTCGGCCTCGTGGAGACCGAGGCCACGCGCATCCGCGTCACGCCGAAAGGCCGGCCGATTCTGAACGCGATCCTGCGCGATCTTCTCGCCTGAACCGGGCGTCAGCCCGAGTTCAGCCGTCGAATCAGGTCATCAAGCCCAATCAAGTCATTGTATTTTATTATTATTCTTCCGTTTCCGCGCGTCTGGTCGTGGGCGATCTCGACCGTCATTCCCAGCGCCGCGGAAAGATCGCCCTCCAGCGCCCGCGTATCCGCGTCCTTCTCCGGCGGCGTGCGGCCGTCACCGCCCTTGCGACCGGCATCTTTCGCCTTGGCAAGCCGCTCCACCTCCCGCACCGACAGGCCCTTCGCAACCGCCTTCCGCGCCAGTTCCGCGGGGTTTTCCGTCGTGATCAGCGCACGGGCATGACCCGCCGACAGCCGACCGTCGCGCAGCATGTCCAGAACCTCGTCCGGCAAACCCAGAAGGCGCATGAGATTCGCGATGTGACTACGGCTCTTGCCCATGGCGCTGGCCAGCTGTTCCTGCGTGTGGCCGAAGCGATCCATGAGCTGCCGGTATCCCAGCGCCTCCTCGACCGGGTTCAGGTCAGCACGCTGGATGTTCTCGATGATCGCGACCTCGAGCACCTCGGTATCGTCGAAGTCGCGCACGATGACCGGCAGTTCGTGCACCTGCGCCCGCTGCGCCGCCCGCCAGCGCCGTTCACCCGCGACGATCTGGAAAGTGTCCGATCCGCCCGGATCAGGGCGCACGATCAGCGGTTGGATCACGCCCTTTTCGCGGATCGAAGCCGCGAGTTCGTCCAGCGCGTCGTCCGAGAACGCCCGGCGCGGCTGGTTGGGGTTCGGCACGATCGCCTCCACCGGCAGCAGGCGCTCACCCCGGGCGGCCGGCGCGGCCTCGGGACTTTCGGCGGCGTCGGCGGGCTGGATGTCGGCCATCAGCGCGGACAGGCCTCGGCCCAGTCCCTTGCGGTCGCGTTTCTGTGACATCAAGCCCCCTCCTTCACCGTGCTGCGTTCGAGGAATTCGCGCGCCAGCTCGAGGTATGCCTCGCTCCCTTTCGAGGAGGGGTCGTAGTCGATGACCGGAAGGGCATAGGATGGCGCCTCGCTGACACGGACGTTCCGCGGGATGCGCGTCTGGTAAACAAGCGCCCCCAGCGTTTCGCGCGCGTCCTCCTCCACCTGGCGGCAAAGGTTGTTGCGCTGGTCGAACATGGTCAGCACGACGCCCTCGATCCTGAGATCCGGGTTGGCCGACTCCCGAACTTCTCGCACGGTCAGCAGCAGCTGCGACAACCCTTCCAGCGCGAAGAACTCGGCCTGAAGCGGCACGATCGCCGCGTCCGAAGCGACCAAAGCGTTGACTGTCAGGAGGCTGAGAGACGGCGGGCAGTCGATCAGCACAATGTCATAAGGGATGTCGCCCTCGCGCAATGCGCGCCGCAGAAGGCTCACCCGGTTGCCTTGCGCGACGAGGTCGACGTCCGCAGAACTGAGGTCGGTCGTCGCCGGGGCGATGAAGAGGTTATCGATCTGGGTTGGCAGCACGACCTTGCGGAGGGGGACCTCGTCGATCAGCAGGTCGTATGTGGTGTACATGCGATCGGAGGGCACGATCCCGAGCCCGGTCGAGGCGTTCCCTTGCGGATCGAGATCGACAACCAGCACCCGTTGGCGCATCCGCGAAAGCGCGGCGCCGAGATTGATGGCCGTCGTCGTCTTGCCCACCCCGCCCTTCTGGTTGGTCACGGCGATTATCCGGGGCGGTCTAGTCGGCATGGGCAAGGTTCCGGAGGCGAAGGATGACGGAGTCCGCCGCGGTGGTCGACGGCAGGATGTCCGCCTCCATCTGCCAGTGCGCGCCGGCGGATTCAAGCTCCTCTCGCCAGCCCGCACCTTTCTGGAAGAGGCAGATACCCTCTGGCGCCAGGTGCGGTGCGGTCCATTCGAGAAGCCGTGGCAGGGGCGCCATCGCCCGGGCCGAAAGAACATCGGCCGTGAATGGCGGCAATGTCTCGAGACGGGCGGCATGAACGGTGACGGTGATGCCTGACTGTCGGGCAACCTCCCGGAGAAAAACGCATTTCCGCTGATCGCTGTCCACCAGATGGAAATCGAGGTCCGGCGCCGTCTCCCGTGCGAGGATGGCGCAGACGAGGCCGGGGAAACCGCCGCCGCTGCCCACGTCGAGCCAAAGTCCGCTTGTTCTCGGGCTAACGTCGAAGACCTGAACGGAATCGAGGAAATGCCGGTGCCAGCTGTGCGGAAGGGTAGCGGGCGCGACGAGGTTCAGGCGCTTCTGCCACTTGAGAAGCAGGTCATGATAGATGTCCAGCCGCGCCAGTGTTTCACGTGAAACGCTGGCGCTGATGACATCGCGGGCCGCGTCGCTCACGCGCTGCGCCGCCTGTCCTGCCGGATGCGTGTCAGGATCAACGCAAGGGCAGCGGGCGTCATCCCGTCGATGCGCCCCGCCTGCCCCAGCGTCCGCGGCTGAATGCGAGAAAGCTTTCCACGTAGTTCCGAAGACAGCCCCTTCAGTTCGGAATAATCGAGCGTCGCGGGGATCACTTCATCCTCGTCGCGGCGCAACGCCTCCACGTCCCGCTTCTGCCGTTCGACGTAGGTGGCGTAAAGCGCGTCGATCTCAAGCTGCGCCCTGACGAAGGAGGGAAGGTTGCCGAGTTCCGGCACGAGCGGTTCCAGCTCGGCAGCCCCGATGTCGGGAAAAGCGAGCAACTGCATGCCGTTCCGTCGCTGGCCGTCCTGGTTGACCGGCAGCCCGTGTCGCCGTGCTGCGGACGGCGTAACGTCCAAAGCCGCGAGTGCAGACCGGCCACGTTCCATCAACTCCATCTTATGCTCGAATCGCGCCGTCCGTTCCCGGTCGAGGATGCCCAGGTCCCGCGCACGCGGCATGAGCCGCTGATCCGCATTGTCAGCGCGGAGCGACAGTCGATACTCCGCACGCGATGTGAACATACGGTAGGGCTCGGATACACCGCGTGTCACGAGATCGTCCACCAGAACGCCGATATATGCCTCGTTGCGCAGAAAACGCGCCGGGTCCAGCCCTTGCACCTGCCGCGCGGCGTTCAGGCCAGCGACCAGCCCCTGCGCCGCCGCTTCCTCGTAACCCGTTGTCCCGTTGATCTGCCCGGCCAGGAACAACCCCTGCAAGGCCTTGAGCTGCAGCGTATCGTCGAGGCTCCGCGGATCGACGTAATCGTATTCGATCGCATAGCCCGGCTGGAGTATGCGTGCGCCTTCCAGCCCGGCAATCGAGCGCACGTAATCTTCCTGTATCTCGGCCGGCAGGGACGTGGAAATCCCGTTCGGATAGATCACGTCGCTGTCCAGCCCTTCCGGTTCAAGAAAGACCTGGTGCGACTCCTTCTCGGCAAACCGCACGACCTTGTCCTCGATCGACGGGCAATAGCGCGGACCGACACCCTGGATATGACCTCCATACATGGCAGAGCGGTCTAGGTTCTTGCGGATGATGTCATGCGTTGCAGCGTTCGTATGCGCGATCCCACAAGCGATCTGCGGCACCGTTGGCGCATCCGACAGGAAGGAGAACAAGCTCGGCTCATCGTCTCCAGGCTGCATCTCGAGCATGTCCCAGGAGATGCTGTTACGGTCAAGACGCGGTGGCGTGCCAGTCTTGAGCCGGCCCATCGGCAGGCCCAAGGCATCCAGCCGTTCTGCCAGCCGCACCGAGGGCTTGTCGCCCATTCGGCCACCCGGACGGGACGTGTCGCCGATATGGATCACGCCGCGCAGGAACGTCCCCGTCGTCAGGACCACGGCCGGTACCGAAATCTCCGCGCCATCCGCCAGAACGACGCCGGCAACTCGTCCTCCGGAAACCTTCAGGTCGGAAACCTCCCCTTCGATCACCGCCAGGCCCCGCTGTCCCTTCACCGCTCCATGGATGGCGGCACGGTAGAGCTTGCGGTCGGATTGCGTCCGGGGACCTCGCACGGCCGGCCCCTTGCGACGGTTCAAAAGCCGGAACTGGATGCCGGACCGGTCGGCGGCAAGGGCCATTACGCCGCCAAGGGCGTCGATTTCGCGCACGAGGTGCCCCTTGCCGAGACCGCCGATCGCGGGATTGCACGACATCACGCCGATCCCGTCCCACGACAGCGTGACAAGCGCCACGCGCTGTCCGGCGCGGGCTGCCGCGCAGGCCGCCTCGACGCCCGCGTGGCCACCACCAATAACGACGATGTCGAAGTCATGTTTCACGTGAAACACTCCTACTTCCCGATGCAGAACGACGCGAAAATCTCTCCGAGGATCGCCTCTACATCGATACGGCCGGTCAGCGAGTCAAGCGATGCCATGGCTTCCCGAAGGTTCTCCGCCGCCATTTCAGGCGTTTCGTGTGAACTGCACAGCATATCATCCGCCCGCGACAGGGCGGCAAGCGCACGGTCCATCGCAATGCGATGCCGCTCCCGGGTCGCCGTCCCGATGCCTTGCATGCGCCCCGCCAGAACCCGCTGAACATCGTCGAGAAGGCCATCCACACCCTCCCCCGTCCGGCCGGAAACACCGCCGCCGGCATGTACGTCCACCTTTCCCCTGACAGCAATGTCGCCGTCCCGCATGAGCGCGGACGGTGGCACGTCACCCGGCTGCAGAAGGAATATCCGCAAATCGGCTTCCTCGGCGCGGAGGCGCGTCCGCTCGACACCTATACGTTCGACCGCGTCCTCAGCCTCGCGCAAACCCGCGGTATCGAGAAGGGTGACAGGAATTCCCCCTAGATCCAGTTGCACCTCCAGAATGTCCCTCGTCGTTCCAGCCACTTCGGACGTGATCGCCACCTCCCTGCCGGCGATATGGTTCAGCAGCGTGGACTTGCCTGCATTGGGCGCACCGAGAATAGCGACCTCGAAGCCGTCCCGAAGTCGCTCGGCGACCCGGCTGCCCTCCATTTCCCGCTCCAGGCTGCGGCGTACGTCCCCCAGCAGGCCATGCACCTCGGGTACGACATCCACCGGCACGTCCTCGTCCACGAAGTCGATCGTGGCTTCCACCAGCGCCGCCGCTCGAAGGAGCTTTTGACGCCATATCGCCGCTCGTTCCCCCAGCCGACCCTGCAGAAGCCTCATCGCCTGCCGCCGCTGCGCTTCAGTCTCGGCAGCGAGAAGGTCGCCAAGGCCTTCCACCTGCGCGAGGTCCAGTTTCTCGTTCCTGAGCGCCCGACGCGTGAACTCCCCGGCCTCTGCCGGGCGGGCGAGACCGGTAGCTGAAAGGAGGCGTTCGGTCGCGGCGATCACTGCAGGAGAACCATGAAGCTGAAGCTCCACCGTATCCTCGCCGGTAAAACTGCGAGGTTCGGCGAAAACGAGAACCAGCGCCTCGTCCACCACATTCCGCGCGTCATCCAGGATACGCCGAAGCGCAGGCCGCCCGGCCTCGGGCAGGTCCACGACGAGCCGGCGAGCGGCCTCGAAGGCTTGTGGCCCTGAGATACGGATGACGGCAACGCCCGACCT